>NZ_JBJJBV010000153.1:0-16838 GCF_045446735.1 Nocardiopsis protaetiae | reverse complement strand
GGCGACCCCGGGCGTTCGAAGCGGTGGAGCGGTGGAGCGGTGGAGCTGTGAACCCTACTGCTCGCCGTGGACGGAGCCCGGCGGGAGGGAGCCGTCGGTGACGTACTGCTCGCCGGTGACGCTCTCGGCCAGCCACTCGTCCCAGCTCACCTGCCAGTAGCCCCAGCCGTTGTTCCACTCCTTGATGCGGTCGGTCCCGGTGGTCTCCACGACGTCGCCCATGAGGGTGTTGTCGAAGAACCACTTGGCGTCGTCCATCCGCATGTTGGTGCACCCGTTGGAGGTGTTCGCGATGCCGATGTTGCCGTTGTAGGACGCCTCGTGGAAGAACTCGCCGCTGGAGGAGGTCCGCACCGCGTACTGGACGTCGACCTTGTAGGCGCCCGGGGTGCCCTCGGGGATGCCCACGGTGCTGGAGTCCATGGTCAGGTGCGTGTAGCGCTCCATGAGCACGTGGATACCGCTGCTCGTGGTGTCGAAGTTGCGGTTGGCCTTGCCGTTGCTCACCGGGATGGTGCGCTCGTGCTCGCCGTCGACCGTGACGACCGCCTCGTGGTCGGGCACGTTCATGGTGACGATCAGCTCGCGGCCGATCTCGAAGTCGATCTTGGTGTTGCGCACACCGTAGACGCCCTCGGAGGCCTCGACCCCGGCCAGGCGCGCCTCGACGGAGACCTGCTGGTACGGCTCCCAGTGCTCCTGCGGGCGGAAGGCGACGGTCTGGTCGTTGACCCAGCGCCACGACCCGGCCATACCCTGCTCGGAGGTGATCTTGATGGAGTTCTCGACCTGGGCCTTGTTGGTGACCGGAAGGTCGAAGGCCAGGACGATCGGCATGCCCACGCCCACGGTCTGGCCGCTGGTCGGGTGCGTGCCGTAGGGGTCCAGCTCCAGGCGCCGCCCGGGGACGGCGGCCTCGGTGGTGAACTCCTGGACCAGCTCGGTGGTCTCGCCGGCCTCGTTCTCGGCGGTGGCCGTGACCGTGACCGCCGCGCCCGGGCGCAGGTTCCAGTCGCTGGTCCACTCGGTGCCGTCGCCGTTGAGGGTGCCGGTCATCTCGTACAGGGAGGGGTCTTCCTCCTCCCCCTCGCCCCCGGCGGCGGCCTCGTCCGTCAACACCTGGTCGACCTTGACGTCGGAGATCGTGCCGTTCTCCGCGGTCACCGTGATGGGGGTGTCGGGCGCGACCGTCTCGGCACCGTCCTGGGGGGCGATGGCGAGGGTCGCGGGTTCGGCGTCGACCGCCGGGTCGGTGCTGTTGCTCTGCGTCTCGGCGCCACCGGAAGTGCAGGCGGTCGCCGCGAGTGCGAGCGCCGCCAGACCGATGCCGAATCGGCTGAATGCCGACGGGTGGGTCCTGCCCGTCACGTCTGGACCTCCATGTTTCACCTCGAACGCCACGTTTCTACGTCACCTAAGACGCGCATGTGCGGAAAAGGTTCTGAAATCCCACACATTCGGTACGGGACGGTTATCCGGAGGGGGATGAGGGACCGGAACCGACGACGATACACCCTGGGGGTACCAGGCCGAAGCCGTCCGATACGAGATTAGGGCCATCCGTAAACCACCCTGTACACGAGGGGGCGGCTCTCCTAGAATCCTGAGCATTCGCTCAGGTTCTTCTGGAGGCCGTATGCCGTGGCTGTGGTTGGCCGGGGCGATCATCTCGGAGGTGATCGCCACGACATCGCTCAAGCTCTCCGAGGGTTTCACCCGCCCGCTGCCCTCGGTCGTGGTCGTCGTCGGCTACGTCGGGGCCTTCTACATGCTCAGCCGGGCGCTCAGCCGCGGCATGGACCTGGGCGTGGCCTACGGGGTCTGGGCCGCGGCCGGGATCGCCCTGGTGGCGGTCATCGGTGTGGTGCTCTTCTCCGAGTCGCTCACCTGGGTCCAGATCGGCGGTATCGCGCTCATCATCGGCGGGGTGATGGCCCTGGAGATGGGCGGCCGCCATTGAACGCGGACACGGGCGGAACCCAGGCGGTCGGCGGACCGGTGGCCGGCCGCGGACCCACGACCACCGGCGGACCGGCAACCGCCGACGGCACCCCGACCGCTGACAGGACCCCGACCACCGACGGGCGCCTCCTCAAGGGCGAGCGGCGCAGGCGGCGGCTCGTGGACGCCGTCCTGCGGGTCATCGGGCGCGACGGCGTGGCCGCGGTCAGCCAGCGCCGGGTGGCCGCGGAGGCGGACGTGCCGCCCAGCGCCGTCATGTACCACTACGCCTCCGTCGACGAGCTGCTGCTGGCCGCCCTCACCCGGGTCAACGACTCCTACGTCGCCGCCCTGGAGGCGCTGGCGCGCGACCCGCGGTCGGCGCCGCGCGGGCTGGCCGAGCTCGTCACCGCGCCCGACCGGGAGCACCTGCGGGCCGAGTGCGAGCTGTTCCTGATGGCGGCGCGCCGCCCCGCGCTGCGCCCGGAGGCCGAGCGCTGGCGCGGCGCCGTGGACGCGTTCCTCGCCCCCTACCTGGACGACCCGGTCGACCGAGCGGCGGCGGCCGCCGCCGTGGACGGGCTGTTCCTGCGCGGCTGCCTGGAGGACCCGCCGCCCGGGGTCGAGGAGGTGCACCGGATCATCGAGCGGCTCGTGTCGCCTCGGCGTAGCGGCCCGGCGGGACCCCGATGACGGCGGTGAACTCCCGGGTCAGGTGGGACTGGTCGCTGAACCCCAGGTCCACGGCCAGCCGCCCCCAGTCCGGCCGCTCCCCCAGCCGGGCGCGCTCGGCGGCCTCGTAGAAGCGGTACCGGCGGATCACCGTCTTGGGACCCAGGCCCACGTGGTCGGAGAACCGGCGCTGGAGCCGCCGCACCCCCAGCCCCTCCCGCTCGGCCAGCCCGGCGACCGCGGTGACCGACGGGTCGGCGGCCACCCGCTCGGTGATGTCGCGGGTGTCCTCGGCCGGATGCCGGGCCGCGGGCGCCAGGTCCGCCAGGAACGCCTCCACCAGCGCCGTCAGCGGGACCGCCGAGGCCGGGTCGGCGGGGTCGAGGCGGCAGGCCTCCCGCTCCAGCTCCGCGAAGCCCGGCAGGATCTCGCCCGCCGGGAGGGAGAGGTCGACCAGTTCGCTCAGCGGCCGGCCGGCGAAGGGCCGGAACCCCGCGGGCCGGAACATCACGCCCAGCGCCCAGCCGCGGCCCCGGAGGTGGCGGTGCCCGATCCGCGTGGTGGGCCCGTGCACGGTCGCGGCGCCCTCGGTGAACACGAGGTTCACCACCGGGTGGGCCAGCACCCGCTGGGTGTAGGGCTCCGGCAGGTCCCACGACGCGGTCCAGTGGCGGTCCACGAAGCGGGCGAGTCCGGGTGCGGGGGCGGCGCGGTCCAGCCGGAACCGGGTGAGCCCGCGGGCCGGGTCGATGATCCCGCGCGCGTCCTCTTGCACGGGTCGCACGTCCATACCACCAGTGTGCCCGGGCGCACCGACACTCCCGGGCCGTTCCCGTCCGTTCCCCCTCCCCCACTCATCCCCGGCCGTCCCCTCCCCTGCCGACCCCCGGCCGCCCCTCGGCCGTTCCCGGACCACTCCCCCGCCGCGGTGTCGCGTTCCTTCAAGACCGGGCGGCGCCGGTGCGACAGGATCGGAGGCGACCGCGAGAAGGAGCACGCCGTGAACGAGATCGCCGCACGCTACGCCCGCCTGTCCGACGCCTTCGCCGACCTGGTGGCACAGGTCCCCGAGGAGCGCTGGACGTCGCCCTCCCCCTGCGAGGACTGGTCGGCCCGGGACGTGGTCGGGCACGTCGTGGACACCCAGGGCATGTTCCTGGGCCTGGTCGGCCGCGAGCTGGGCGACATCCCCAAGGCGGCCGACGACCCGGCCGCCGCCTGGGACGCCGCCCGCGCCGTGGTGCTGGCCGACCTGACCGACCCCGGGCGCGCACAGGCGGAGTTCGACGGGTACTTCGGCCGCAGCACGTTCGCCCAGGCGGTGGACCGGTTCGTCAACTTCGACCTGATCGTGCACCGCTGGGACCTGGCCCGCGCCACCGGCCTGGACGGGTCCATCGACCCCGACGACGTCCGCTGGGCCCGCCGGGCCACCGAGTTCTTCGGCGACTCGCTGCGCTCGGAGGGCGTCTGCGGCACCGAGCTCACCCCGCCCGCCGACGCCGACGAGCAGACCCGCCTCCTCGCCTACCTCGGCCGCCGCTCCTGGTAGTCCCCGAGGGCGAGGGGCCCACCCCCGCCGCCGTCCCGTCCGCCGAACGCGCCCCGACCCGCCGCCGGCACCCCCACCGGCGGCGGGCACCTGTGCAGGGCCACCGCCAGGCATCGCCGACCACCGGCGGGCAGATGGGCACCGGCAGGCGGCACCCGCGGCGAGCGGGCGCACCGACAGGCGTACCGACCCCAGGCCGACACCGGCAGGCACCGGCAGGCGGCACCCGCGGCGGGCGGGCGCACCGACAGGCGTACCGACCCCAGGCCGACACCGCCGCGGGGAGACCGGCGGCCGCCGGGGCCGACGGCCTCAACCGAGCGGCGGACCCCCGCCGGGGGCGGGCGGGCCCCCGGCGGGGGTCATGGTCGGTAGTGGGCGGCGTCGCGGGCGACGCCCACGAGCAGGCGCAGCACGAGGAGGGCGGCGACCGCCAGCAGCAGCCAGGCGGCGCCGTTGAGGAGCTGGGCCCGGGCGGTCATCTCCGCCCACTCCACGTGGGGGCCGTCGGTGACGTTGAACAGCCCCACCGACATCAGGCCGGTGGCCACCGCCAGCACGGTGAGGATCGCCTGGCGGGCGAGCCCGCCCAGCAGCCTGCGGTCCTCGGGGTGGGCGAACGGGCGCACCTGGATCGTGAACCGCCCCTTGTGCAGCTGGTCGGTGATCCGGTCCAGCCTGCGCGGCAGCCGCCGCAGGGTGGGCAGCAGCGCGACGATCTCGTCCACCGCCAGGTCGCGCAGCGCCTCCCCGCGCAGCTGCTCCGACATGCGCTCCCCGGCGAACCGCTTGGCCTCGGCGACGGTGTCGAACCCCGGCGACAGATGCACCAGGGTGCCCTCCAGGGTGGCCAGGGCGCGGAACACCGCGGCCAGCTCCGCCGGGAGGGTGAGCCCGAACCGGGTGACGATCAGCAGCAGCTCGGTGAACATCCGCATGCTCGCGGTCATCCCGCCCTGGAGGTGGCGGGCCATGAACTGGCCCAGCGCCCGGCGCAGCCGCTCCCCGTCCACCCCGTCCTGGTCGGTGACCACGTCCAGCAGGGTGTCGGTGAGCAGGACGGCGTCGCGCCGGTCCAGCGCCACCAGCATGAGCCGCAGCGCCTCCCGGGTCTGGCCGTCCAGTCGGCCCACCGACCCGTAGTCGAGCAGGCCCACCCCGCCGTCGTCGAGCAGCAGGATGTTGCCGGGGTGCGGGTCGGCGTGGAAGATGCCGCTGATCATCACCTGCTCCAGCAGGCAGTCCAGCAGGGCGCGGGCGATCCCCTCCCCGTCGACGGCGACGGGGTCGACGGCGCCCACGGAGACGCCGTGCAGCCGCTCCATCACCAGGATCCGTTTGCCGGTGTAGGCGTCGTACACCTTGGGGATGCGGACCCGCGAGTCCGGGGCGGCCTCGGCGACGGCGGCGATGTTGGTCGCCTCCACCTCGAAGTCCAGCTCCTCCAGCAGCGCCTCGGCGAACCCCTCCGCCAGGCCCACCACCCCGATGGCCGGCCCCCAGTCGGTGTACTCGTCGAACCGGGCGGCCAGCCGCCGGATGATATCGAGGTCCCGGTGGACCACCGGGGCGATGCCCGGCCGCTGCACCTTGACCACCACCTCCTCGCCGTCGACGAGCCGGGCGGTGTGCGCCTGGGCGATGGAGGCGGCGGCCAGCGGCTCGGTGGAGAACTCGGCGAACACCTCGTCGACGGGGCGGCCCAGCCCGCGTTCGACCACCTCCCGGATCCGCTCGGCCGGGATGGGGGCGACCTCGCTGTGCAGCCGTCCCAGCTCCTCGACGAACACCGGTGGCAGCAGGTCGCGCCGGGTGGCCAGCACCTGCCCGAGCTTGACGAACACCACCCCGGCCTCCTCCATGGAGCGGGCCAGCGACCGGGCCAGCCGCCGCTGGGTGGAGGTGTCCTCGCCGTCCTCGCGGCGGCCGGTGACGTAGCCCCACAGTCCGTGCCGGGCCAGGATCCACGTGATCTGCCGGTAGCGGCGCACCCGGCCGAACCAGTGGACCACCGCCCGGACCGCCTGGAACGGCCGTGGCCGGGTGCCCCGCGGCACGGCCAGCTCCAGCCCGACGAAGGCGAGCATCGCCACGACCGCGGACATCGCCAGCACCACGACGACGTACCCCGGGGTCGGCGAGCTGAAGGGCGCTTCCTCCGCCAGCCGCTCCACGGAGCCGTAGTACAGCAGGGCGCCCACGGCGGACCCCAGCACCAGGCCGACCAGCCCGGCCAGCAGCAGCCGGGGCACGCTGAACGGCACCCCCATCATCCGGCTGGCCAGCAGGCCCAGGCCGATCATGAGGAGGACGAAGAACATCAGGGAGAAGAGTTGGAGGATCCCTTCGCCCACGTAGACCATCGCGAGGTGCACGGTCGGGGACTCGCTTTCGGCGGCAGGTCGGGAGGCGGCGGAACGAGGGCCCACCACGGCACCCTCGTCCTGTTTCCGATTTCAGGTTGCCAGGTCCGGGGCCCCGGCGACACCGGCCACCCCCGGCCTGTGGAAAACCCCGACCTGCGGAGGACACCGGCCCATGGAGAACTCCGACTTATGGAGGAGCCCGGCCCGTGGAGGCCCCCGGGCGTACAAAAGGCCCGGGGCCCCGCGGACCCCGGGCATGCGGCGGGCCGGGGCTCCCCACGAACCCCGGCCCGCCCCGCAGCCCAGTGCGGGTCAGTGGATCAGCAGGTGAGCTCCCAGGAGCACTCCAGCTCACCGCTCTCCGCGCTCGGCGCGCTCTCGGGGGTCCGGGCGCCCTGCGTCCGCAGCGCCGCCTCGTGCCCCAGGTGTTCGGCCAGCCGGACCGCGATCGCGTCCTGCACGGCCGTGGGAGCCGGGCCGGTGTGCCCGTTGTTGACGATGGAGAAGACCAGGCCGTCGCCGCCGTCGGTGCCGGGCACGAACCCGGACAGGCCGCTGACCCCGCTCATCGTGCCGGTCTTGGCGCTCACCACGCCCTGCGCGGCGGTGCCGGTCATGCGGGCCCGCAGCGTTCCGCCGACGAACGGGTCGTCGATCCCGGCCACCGGCAGCGACGCCGACCACACCGGGTACCAGTCGGCCCCGCGCGCGGCGGACAGCAGCCCGGTGACAGCGGACGCGGTCACCCGGTCGGTGCGGGAGAGCCCGGAGCCGTCGTGGAACACGACGCCCTCGGTGTCCACGCCCAGCCCGGCCACGGCCTCGGCGACGCCGATCCGGCCGGCCGCCCAGGTACCCTCGCCGGCGGTCTCCTGGCCGATGGCCTTGACCAGCATCTCGGCGTGGCCGTTGTTGCTGAACTTCATGAACGGCACCAGGATCTCGGACAGCTCCGCCGAGGTGTGGTCGGCGACCACCTGCGTGTTCAGGTCGGCGGGGACCTCGCCCTGCTCGCTCCCGCCGCGCACCGTGACGCCGTGCTCCTCCAGCGCCTGCTCGAACAGGTGCCCGGCCAGCGCGGCGGGCTCGTCGACCGTGCGCAGCACGGCGACGGGGGCACCGCCCTGCGGGATCGACCCGGTCACGACGATGGTGTTGGTGCCGACCGGCCGGTCGACGGCCAGGGTGTTGCCGCTGCCGGGCGCCCCGGTCACGGCCCGGTTGTCCAGCTCCATGTAGCCCTGGGCGGCGCCCAGGTCCACCCCGGGCTTCTGGCCCTGGGCGGCGGCGGTGACGGTGACCTCGGTGACGCCGGTGTCGAACCGCTCCCCGTGGGCGACGGTGAGCGCGGAGATCTGCGCCGAGTAGGCGTAGGGCTCGTCCTCGGGCCACCAGTCGTCCACCAGGCGCTCGTCGTCGAACCAGGTGTCGTCGGCGACGACGTCGCCCTTGACGACCTTGATCCCGGAGGCGGCCACGTCGGCGGCCAGCGCGTCGATGTCGGCGGCCGACAGGGTGGGGTCGCCGCCGCCGACCAGGTACACGTCCTCGACGGCGCGCGGGCGGCCGTACCCGGCGGGGATGACGACCTCGGTGGCGAAGGTGCGGTCCGCTCCCAGGACCTCCAGCGCGGCGGCGGCCGTGAACAGCTTCATGTTGGAGGCGGGCACGTAGGGCGTGTCCGCGTCGCGGGAGTACAGCTCCTCGCCCGTCACCGGGTCGAGGACGACCACGCCGGCATCGGCGACGGACGGGTCGTCCAGGATCGCGTCGAGGTCGGCGCGCAGGTCGGCCGCGGTGTCGGTGACCGGCTCGGCGTGCGCGGGGGCGGCGAAGAGACTGAGCGGCAGCAGGGTGGCCACCGCCGCTGCGGCCCACCGGGGGCGGGGGTTCGCCAGGGGGGTCGGGGCTCTCATTGATCTCCAAAAGGCTCGGACGGAAGATCACGAACCTAACGGAATCTCACCCCGGGTCGCCACGCGCACACGCCGGGAGCACGAACCCCCTTTTCACTCCCGTTCACTCCCGTCGCAGGCCGGGGTATGCGCCACTCCCTTATTTCCCCCAGAAGCGTCCGCATCCGGACAAAAAGGAACCGAGTACCGAACGCGGCGCGGCGGTGCCGAGAGGTCGCCCTCCCGGCACCGCCGCGGATCCCGCCTCCGCCGTTCCCGGCCCGAACAGCCCCGGGAACGGTGGCGCGGGATCAGATCAGCTCCACCACCTGGGAGTAGTGGCAGGCGTCCCGGTGCCCGGTGCCCCGGTCCAGCAGGCCCGGCGGCTCCTCCACGCACAGGTTCCGCTGCTCGTCGGTCAGCTCGTTGGCGAACTTGGGGCAGCGCGTCCGGAACCGGCACCCCGAGGGCGGGTCGGCCGGACTGGGCACGTCACCCGTGACCACGATCCGCTCCCGGGTCCGCTCCTTGACCGGGTCCGGCAGCGGGATCGCCGAGATGAGCGCCTGGGTGTACGGGTGCGCCGGGGCCTGGAACAGCTCCTCCGTCGTCCCGGTCTCCACGATCTTGCCGAGGTACATCACGGCCACCCGGTCGGCGATGTGGCGCACCACCGACAGGTCGTGGGAGACGAACAGGTACGACAGGCCCAGCTCGTCCTGGAGGTCCTCCAGGAGGTTGATCACCCCGGCCTGGATCGACACGTCCAGCGCCGACACGGGCTCGTCCAGGATGAGCACCTTGGGGTTGAGCGACAGCGCGCGGGCGATGCCGATGCGCTGGCGCTGGCCCCCGGAGAACTCGTGCGGGTAGCGGGAGCCGTGCTCGGGGTTGAGCCCGACCAGCTCCAGCAGCTCCTTGACCCGCTGCTTGGCGCCCTTGGCCCGGCCGTGGATCTGCATGGGCTCGGCGATGATGTCCGAGACCGTCATGCGCGGGTCCAGGGACGCGAACGGGTCCTGGAACACCAGTTGCAGATCGCGGCGCAGCGGCCGCATCTGGGAGTCGCTGAGCGAGTGCAGCGGCTGCCCCATGTAGGTGACCTCGCCCGACGTCTGCCGGATGAGCTGGAGCAGCAGGCGCGCCGTGGTCGACTTGCCGCAGCCGGACTCGCCGACGAGCGCGAGGGTCTCGTGCTCGCGCAGCTCCAGGGAGATCCCCGAGACCGCCTGGACCTCGCCGATCTTGCGCCGCAGAATGCCCTTGGAGCGGATCGGGAAGTTCTTGACCAGGTCGACCGCGGACAGCAGCACCTCGGACGACTCGGCCTTCACCTGCTCCTCGTGCTCCTCGCGGCGTTCGGCGGCGGCCTCGGTGTCCTCGGCCTCGACGAGCTCCGCGGGGGCCTCCACGTCCAGGGCGGTGGCCCGGAACAGGTCCTCGGGGCGGGCGTCCACCAGCTGCTCGCCGAAGTGGCAGGCGGCGGAGTGGCGGCGGAACGGGTCGGGGTCGTCCCCGTCCACGGCGGCCTCCAGAGGGGGCTCCGTGGAGAAGCAGACGTCCTGCGCCATCGGGCAGCGCGGGGCGAACCCGCAGCCGGCCGGGAGGTCGAGCAGCGAGGGCGGCGTCCCCAGGATGGGGGTGAGGCGCTCGTGGCGCGCCTCGTCCATCCGCGGCAGCGAGCCCAGCAGCCCCAGCGCGTACGGCATCCGGGGCCGGTAGAACACGTCCTCGACGGTCCCGGTCTCCACCAGGCGGCCCGCGTACATCACGGCCACCCGGTCCACGTGCCCGGCGACCACGCCGAGGTCGTGGGTGATCAGCACCAGGGCCGCGCCGGTCTCCTTGCGCGCCGTCTCCAGCGCCTCCAGCACCTGGGCCTGGACGGTCACGTCCAGGGCGGTGGTGGGCTCGTCGGCGATGATGACGTCGGGATCGTTGGCCATCGCGATGGCGATGACGACCCGCTGGCGCATACCGCCGGAGAGCTCGTGCGGGTACTGGTCGACGCGCCGGTCGGGGTGGGGGATGCCCACCTTGTCGAGCAGCTCGATCGCCCGCTCCCGGGCCTGTTGCTTGGTGACCTTGCGGTGGGTGAGCACCGCCTCGGCGATCTGGAACCCGATGGTGTACACCGGGTTCAGCGAGGTCAGCGGGTCCTGGAAGATCATGGCGATCTTGTCGCCGCGCACCTTGCTGATCTGGGCGTCGTTGAGGCCGATGACCTCCTGGCCGAGCACCCGGGCCGAGCCGGACACCTCGGCGGTCTTGGGCAGCAGGCCCATGATCGCCATGGAGGTCACCGACTTGCCCGAGCCGGACTCGCCGACGATGCCCAGGGCCTCGCCCCGGCGCACCCGGTAGGACACCCCGCGCACGGCCTTCAGGGGGCCGTCCTCGGAGGAGAAGGTGACGTTGAGGTCCTGGACGTCCAGGACGATGTCCGTGTCGACGGTCGCGGTGGCGCCGTCGTTGATGTTCTCCGTCGTGGTCATCGCCGCACCATCGTCTGTCGTGGGTCGAGGGCGTCCCGCAGCCCGTCACCGATGAAGTTGATCGTCAGGCAGATGAGGACGATCAGCACACCGGGCGGGTAGAACAGCCAGGGCCGGGTGAAGGCGGCGGTGCGCGCGCCCTCCACCATCTTCCCGAGAGAGATGTCGGGCGGCTGGATGCCGAACCCGATGAAGGACAGGCCCGCCTCCGTCAGCACCGCCACCGCGATGAGCAGCGTGGCGGCGACGATGATCGGACCCGCGGCGTTGGGCAGCAGGTGCCGGAAGATGATCCGGGTCGCCTTGGCCCCGGCCGCGCGGGCGGCCTCGATGAACTCCTGCTCGCGCAGGGAGAGCACCACGCCGCGGACCACGCGGGCGACGGTCGCCCACGAGAACAGGCAGATGATGAGCGCCACCGCGTACCAGGTGGTACCGCCGCGGACGTTGCCGTTGATGGAGGCGACGGCGACGATGAGCGGGATGATGAGGAAGATGTCGGCGATCCGCATCATGATCGCGTCGGTGCGCCCCCGGTAGTACCCGGCGACGGCGCCCCAGGTCGCTCCCAGGACGGTGGAGACCACCGCGACGGTCAGGGCGACCTTGAGGGACTGCTGCGCGCCGCGCATGGTCTGCGCGAACACGTCGTTGCCCTGCTTGGTGGTGCCGAAGGGGTGTTCCAGGCTCGGCCCCGCGTTGCTGGGGATGTCCGAGTTGACGGTGTAGCCCCACGGCCAGACGAGGGGGCCGAGGAACGCGAAGGCGACGATCAGGCCGAGCAGGACCAGGCTGACCATGGCGGCCCGGTGGCGGCGGAAGCGCCGCCAGACGAGCTGGACCTGGGTGCGGTCTCCGCCCTTGGCGACCTTCTCCGCACTGGTCGCGGGTTCTGCGCCCCCGATGCGGCTCTGGATGTCACTCATAGCGGATCCTCGGGTCGAGAACGCCGTACAGGATGTCGGCGATGAGGTTGGCGACCACCACGAGCGTGCCGCTCAGCATGAGCCAGGACATGACCGCGAACGCGTCGTGGGACTTGACCGCCTCGATGAAGAAGTAGCCGAGGCCGCGCCACTGGAAGATGGTCTCGGTGATGACGACGCCCTCGATGATGCCGACGATGCCGATCGTCGCCACGGTGACGAGGGGGATGAGCGCGGTCCGCAGCGCGTGGCGGCGCACCACGACCCGGTTGGGCACGCCCTTGGACCGGGCCAGCCGGACGTAGTCGCTGTTGAGCACTTCGAGCATCGAGGTGCGCTGGTAGCGGCTCCAGGCGGCGAAACTGGTGAGCATGAGGGTGACGGTGGGGAGCACGAGGTGACCGGCCGAGTCGAGGAAGTACTCCCAGTTGGTCATGTTGCTCACCCGGGCCGAGTTGGCCCCGATGGTGTAGAAGAAGCCGGTGCCCGTGGTCTGGTTGAACCACAGGCCGCCCTCCCTGATCAGCGCACCCAGCCAGAAGGTCGGCATGGCCAGGGCGAGGAAGCCGATGAAGGTCAGGGTGTAGTCGAGCTTGGAGTACTGGCGCATGGCGCTGATCACGCCGGAGATGATCGCCAGGCCCAGGGCGGCGATGATGGCGGCGGTGACCAGGCGGATCGTGACCGCGATGCTGGACACCAGCTGCTCGCCGATGTCGAAGGCGCCGCCTCGGACGGAGGGGCCGAACTGCCCCTGGAGGAGGCCGATGTCGCCGTTGCCGCCGATACCGGTCATCCACAGCCAGTACCGTTCCGGGGTCGACCGGTCGAGGTAGTACCTGGCCTCCGCCGCGGCGATGACCTCTTCGCTGGGCGGTGGCTGTCGCAGCCGCAGGTCCGTCAGAGGGTCTCCGCTGAGGTCGACCATGAGGAAGACGAGGACCGACGCCGCCAGGAGCACTGGGATCGCCACGGCGAGGCGACGCGCGGTGTATACGAGCATGGGAAGGTCCTTCGATGAACGCTCCCGGCCCGGGAAGGGGGTCCTTCCGGCCGGTACGACCGGCCGGAAGGACCCCGTTCCCCGCCCCGCGCGGGCCGGGTACGGGCCCGGGCCTCACGGAGGCGGGGACGCTCCTCCCGGAGCGCTGAGTGGAGCGGAGTGGTCCGTCAGTGGGGTGTTACTCGACTGCGGTCCACTCGTGCTGGTTCCACAGGGCTCGGCGGGACTGGGCGTTGTTGTCCGTGACACCGTCGATGTAGGTGGTGTCGTAGAAGTAGAACGCCGGGGTGTCGACGATGGGCAGGACGTAGGCCTGCTCGGCGACCAGGGCGGCGGCCTCGTTGGCGGCCACGGCGGACTCCTCCGGGCTGGAGGAGTTCAGGGCGGAGTCGACGGCGGAGTCGACGTCGTCGTTCTCCAGGCCGCCGAAGTTGCTGCCGCTGCTGCTGTGCCAGTACTGGTGCGGGGAGCCGTAGAAGTCCGGCGTGGTGCTCCAGCCGAACAGCATCAGGTCGTAGTCCGCGCTGGCGAGGGTGCCGCCCAGGTCGTCGGTGGTCTCGATCTCGGCGGTGATGCCGATCTCGGCCAGGTCGGCCTGGATCAGCTCGGCGATGATCTCACGGGCCACGTGGCCGGCGGTGTAGCGCAGGCGCAGTGCCGGAACGGCCTCGCCGTCCAGCTCCAGGGTGTCGCCGTTGAGCTCGTAGCCGGCCTCCTCCAGGAGCTCCAGGGCGGCGTCCGTGTCACCGGCGCCGTGGCCGTACTCGGAGATGACGTCCTCGTGGAACTCGCTGGTGGTGGAGAAGACGTGGTTCGTGCGCGGCTCGATCTCCGGGAACTTCTCGCCCCAGGTGCGGGTGGCGATGTTCTGGACGTCGATCGCGTTGAAGATGGCGTGGCGCAGGGCCTCGTCCTGGAGCGCCTCGTTGCCGAGGTTCAGGTCGAGGTGCTCCCAGCTGCCGCCGGAGGCGATGCCGAAGTCGACCGTGTCGAGGGACTCCAGCTGGGTGATGACGTCGTCGGACCAGGAGGCCGGGGCGGCGCCCTGGACCTCGCCGTTGGTCAGCGCCGGGACCCAGCTGCCTTCCTCGGTGTTGACCTCCAGGATGATCTCCTGGATGCCGGGCGCGTCGCCGTAGTACTCCTCGTTGGCGACCTTGACGACCGTGCCGTCGAGCTCGGGGGTGCCCTCGTAGATGTACTCGGCGCCGGAGATCGTCAGCGGGGTGTCGTTGAAGAAGTGCGAGGACTCCAGCATGCCCTCGGGGGTGTCGAGGTCGATGCCCTCGGCCTCGGCGACGTGCGCCGGGTAGAGGCCGTCAACGCCGAAGGTGAACCACCCGGGGAACTCGGAGCCCTCCTTGAGGGTCACGGTGACGGTCTTGCCGTCGTCGGAGCCCTCGACGCTCTCGATGAGGGACTCCAGGGTGGAACCGCGGGAGTTGCACCCCTCGGCGCAGATCTCCTCGTCGCCGCTGTTCATCTTCCACTGCCAGACGAAGTCGTCGGCGTCGATGGGCTCGCCGTCGCTCCAGGAGGCGTCCGGGTTGATCTCGTACACCCAGGAGATCTGGTCGCCCTCGATGAGCTCGGGGGTGTTGACGATCAGGTCGGTGTTCCAGTCCCACTGACCCTCGGGGTTCCACCAGCCGGGGACCGGGAGGATGCCGTGCACCATCTGGATGACGTAGACCGAGCCACCCTCGTTGGAGTTGTGGTTCCAGCCGCCACCGGGCTGGTTGACGATCCAGGTGACCGAGGTGTCGCCTCCGGCGCCGCCCTCTTCCTGGGGTGGGGAACAGGCGCTCACCGCGAGCACAGCCGAAACGCCGACGGCCACGGCCCCCAGCATTTTCTTACGAATCTGCATCAGTCACACCCTTGATCACTAATACGAACCTTCAGTGGGGGATCGAGTGGTTCGCACAGTCCCCACCGAACTTAGGCGATTAGTCGATTAGAAGACCATCGAGCGAAATGTCTGTATAGCCCCAATGCCGGATTCGTGACCCATCCGCAACCGGTTCGCGCCCATCGACCTCGGGCGTCGACATCACGCCACAACACCCCCGTAACACAAGGGCGGACACCGCGTTCCCGCAGGCCAGGAGGGGGCTGTTGAACAGGGGGTCGGCACCGGGGATTCGGTCGCACCAGAAAGGGGAAGGCGTAAAACCATTGTAGTCAACGCCGTTTACATAAAGGTAAACGGCGTTTGACTACCCAACGCTCCACTTTGGTTACCAGAATAAAAACGGACATACAGACACGAACGATGCGTTGAGTCGAAAAGATCCACCCTGTCATCGATGACATCACCGCGAGAAAGCGGATCATAGAAACATAGGATGACATGATGTAAAGAGGATCCGGGGGCCGCCACCGGCCCCCTGCCGCGGACCCGGACAGCGACCCGACCCGAGGCCCGCTCCGCCCGTCCGCAGGTCGCGGGCACGCCCGTGAAAAGCCCGTCGTTCCGGTGTCCGAAACCACCGTGGGCACCCCCGCGGAGCCGATAAAGTCGACAGCGGCGGCCACCACCGCCCACCCCAGACCGCAGCGAGGAAGGCCCCTGCCGTGTCCGAAACAGTGCGCCTCGTCTGTCCCTCGGGCCGCAAGCACGCGGAGCTGTGGGGCGGCTACCTGTTGGCGGCTGCGGGCGTCGTGGCCATCGCCGTCGACCCCGCCCACTGGGCCAACATCACGCTCGGCGTCCTGCTGCTCCTCATCGGCGGCGGCCTGGCGGCCCACGGCCACCTCTTCGTCAAGGCCCCCGTGCTGGAGGTCTCCGACGGGGAGTTCCACTACCGGCGCGGCAGGTACGAGGTCAGCGTGCCCTTCGGGGACATCGGCTCCTACTACCTGCTGCCTGGGGGCGTGCGCTCCCTGGGCCTGTGCGACACCACGGGCCGCCCCAAGCGGTTCCCCTCGCTACAGAGCCGCCGCAGCTCCCGCGCCTACCTGCCGCTGACCGGGATCACCAGCCCGGCCAAGGTCGAGGCGTTCATGGCGATGGCCGGCATCCCGCCGCGCAAGCGCTCGCTGACCTCCTGACGGCGGCCCCGCCGGGGGTCCCCCGGAGCGGGCCACCACTCCGGGTGACAGCCGGCTCCGAAACGGCCCGCCCGAAAACCGGGAACACAACGGTACGCAGTCGGACGTCTCAGGTCACATCAGACAAATACGCACCACACGCCCCACGGACATACCCTCGCAAGCCCGGGTCATCTACCCTCGGTTGCGTGACGCAGTCCAGAATCACCGCCATCCTGACCGTTGCGGGGATGCTCGCGGCCATGTGGGTCTTCGAGATCCTCGACTTCTTCCTGCTCGGGTCCCTCGACTACGAGTTCGGTCTGCGCTCCTGGGACGTCGGGGCGCCCTGGGCCGTCCTCACCGCGCCGTTCATGCACGGCAACTTCCAGCACCTCATCGGCAACTCGCTGCCCTTCCTCATCCTGGGCTCGCTCGTCGCCTTCAGCGGGCTGTCGCGCTTCCTGCTGACCACCCTGATCGTCGCGGTCGTCAGCGGAGTGGGGATCTGGCTCTTCAGCGCCCCCACCACCATCACCGTGGGCGCCAGCGGCCTGGTGTTCGGCTACTTCGGCTACACCGTCCTGCGCGGCATCATCGAGCGCAAGACCGTCGACATCGTCATCATGATCTGCGTCGTCCTCTTCTACGGCACGATGATCTGGGGCGTGCTCCCGCAGTACCCCGGGGTGTCGTGGCAGGCGCACCTGTTCGGCTTCATCGGCGGGCTGCTCGCCGCGTACCTCCTCCCCAAGCGGGAGAAGCGGCGCGAGGTCGACCAGTGGCGCAAGCCCGGGGCGCAGGGCGGCTACTACGCCCCCTGATCCGGGCCCGTACGGCCGAAGGGCCCCTCCCGTGCGGGAGGGGCCCTTCGCCGTTCTACGCGTTCCTACGGGCTCGGGACCGTCAGGAGAAGTCCAGGCCCTCGGCGCCGTCGCCCAGGGTGCGCTCCAGG
>NZ_JBJJBV010000152.1:0-16837 GCF_045446735.1 Nocardiopsis protaetiae | reverse complement strand
GGCGCGCTGCTGGTGGCGAGCCACGACCCGGTGTTCCTGCACGAGATCGGCGTGACCCGTCGCTGGGAGGTCCGCCGTGACCGCGACCCCTGGGAGGAGCCCGTGTGACCCCGGTCGTCGGGCGGCGGGGCCCGGTCGGCGGCCGTTCGGCGGCGTGTGCCGGTCATTGGGCGGTCCCGGCGGCGGGTGCTCCGGCGGCGGGGGTCCCGCCGGCGGCTTTCGGCTTGGCCGGGCAGCCCACCAGGTGGTCGTCGACGACCCCCGTGGACTGGAGGTAGGAGTAGACGATGGTGGTGCCCACGAACGAGAACCCGCGCTTCTTCAGGTCCTTGCTCACCCGGTCCGACAGCGGCGTGCTCGCCGGGACCTCGGCGGGTTCGGTGAACCGGTTGACCAGCGGCACCCCCTCGGTCCAGGACCACAGGTAGTCGGCGAAGGTGCCGTACTCCTCGCGCACCCGCAGGAACGCCCGGGCGTTGCGGGCCAGCGAGGCGACCTTGAGCCGGTTGCGGATGATGCCGGTCTCGGCCAGCAGCTCCTTCTCCCGCTCCTCGTCGTAGGCGGCGATCGCGGTGTAGTCGAACCCGTCCAGCAGCGCGCGGTAGTTCGCACGCTTGTTGAGCACCGTGGACCAGGAGAGCCCCGCCTGCGCGCCCTCCAGCACCAGCATCTCGAACAGGTGGGCGTCGTCGCGGGACGGGCGGCCCCACTCCTGGTCGTGGTAGGCGGTCATCAGCTCGGACGCGTTCCGCGCCCAGGCGCAGCGCCGGTCGGTCATGGGTGGTGCTCCCTCGGTCGTGGTGCGGTGGGTCGGTGGTACCCGCGGCCCATGGTGCCCTCCTGTGCAGACCGTCGGCCCGCGGCACCGCGGACTCGGGCCGTCGGCCGACCCGTTCCTGTGTCGCGCCCGGTCATCGTCGGGGAACGGCCCCTGCGGGGGCCTCTCCCTCACTCCGTTCGGTCGCCGTGCCAGGAACGCCACAGCGCCTCGTAGGGGCCGCCCGCGTCGACGAGCTCGTCGTGCGCCCCCAGTTCGGTGATGCGGCCGTCCTCCACCACCGCGATCCGGTCGGCGTCGTGTGCGGTGTGCAGCCGGTGCGCGATCGCGATCACCGTCCGCCCCGCCAGCACCGCCGCCAGCGAGCGCTCCGCCTGCCGGGCCGTGGTCGGGTCCAGCAGTGAGGTCGCCTCGTCCAGGACCACCGTGTGCGGATCGGCCAGCACCACCCGTGCCAGGGCCACCTGCTGCGCCCGGGCGGGGTCCAGCACGACCCCGCCCGGGCCCAGTGGTGTGTCCAGCCCTCGCGGCAGCGCCGCCGCCCAATCGGCGTCCACCGCCGCCAGCGCCGCCGCCAGAACGGTGTCGTCGGCCTCCTCGGCGGCGATCGCCAGGTTCTCCCGCAGCGTCCCCGCGAACACGTGGTGCTCCTGGCTCACCAGCACGATCCGCTCGCGCAGCTCCCGCGGCCCCAGGTCCGTGACCGGCACCCCGCCCACCAGCACCCGGCCCGAACGCGGCGCGTCCACCCCCGCCAGCAACCGGCCCAGCGTGGTCTTGCCCGCCCCCGACGGCCCCACGACCGCCCACCGCTCGCCCGGCCGCACGGACAGCGAGATCCCGCGCAGTACGTCCCGCCCCTCCACGTAGGCGTAGTGGACGTCGCGGACCTCGATCCGGTCGTCCGCCGGGACCGGGCCCGGCGGTGGCGGCCCCGCGGTCACCGACCCCACCCCGAACACCCGGGCGAACGACGCCCCGCTGCGCTGGAGCAGCTCGATCCAGATCATGATCCACCCGGCGCTGTCCTGCACCCGCAGCATGTACAGGCAGCAGGTGACCACCACCCCGAGCGCCACCCGGCCGTCCAGGTACAGCAGCCCGCCCACCAGCAGCACCACCACCGCGGGCAGCGAGAACGCGATGTCCGTGACCGGGTACAGCACCGATCTCAGGTACAGGGTGCGCCGCCGCGCCCGGTACACCTCCACCGCGTCCCGGTCCGCCGCCGCGACCCGCCGCCCGCCCAGCGCGAACGCCTCCACGGTGCGGCCGCCCCGCACGGTCGCCGTCACCCCCTCCACCGCCGCCGAGTTGGCCGCCCCCTCCGCCAGGTACGCCGTCCGCGACCGGCGCAGGTACCAGTGCACCGCCAGCCAGGCCGGCGGCACCCCCAGCAGCACCACCGCCCCCAGCGGCGGGCTGAGCCAGAACACCGCGGCGAGCAGGAACAGGATGCGCAGCGCCGACGGCACGATGTCGGGCACCGCCGTGCGCAGCGTCGTCCCGGCGGTGGCGACGTCCGCCGTCACCCGTGTGGTGAGGTCGCCGGTGCCGGACCGCTCGACCACCCGGGTGGGCAGCGCCAGCACCCGGTCGACGAACTCCTCCCGCAGCCGGGCCAGCGCCCGCTCCCCGAACCGGAAGGCGCTCAGCTTGGCGTACCGGTTGAGCACCAGGGTCGCCAGCGCGCACGCCACGGCGGCCACCGCCAGCCCGTCCACCGCCGCCACCGTCGCGGTACCCGCCTCCAGCAGGTCCACGATGCGCCCCACCAGGTAGGGCGCGACCAGCCCGACCGCCGCGGCGGCGCAGGTGAGCAGCACCATCCGCAGCAGCGGCCCGCGTTCGGCCTCCATCAGCCGCCGCAGCTCCCGCCGCACCGCCCCGCGCCCCGCCACCGGCAGCGCCGCCGCCTTCGCCGCGTTCATCGCCCCTCCTCCCCGCCGGTGGGCCGCCCCGGCCGGACTCCGTCCGCCCGCTCCGGTTGTCGGCCGGTGTTCGCCGCGGCCGTCGACCGGCTCCTCCGCCGTCCCGGACGACCACTCCCGTTCGGACCCGCCGGGCCTTCGGACATCCGCCGCCCGGCGCTCATCGGCCATCGCCGCCTTCAACCGCCGTGTCGTCTCCGGCCATGGCGCCTTCGGTTGCGCCGCCTTCGGCTGTACCGCCTCCGGTCACGGTGCCCTCCGCCGCGGTGCCTTCGGCCGCGCGGCTTTCGGTCGTGCCGCCTTTGGCCGTGCCGCCTTCGGTCGTGCTGCCTTCAGTCACGGTGTCTTCTGTCGCGCCGCTTTCGGTCACGTCGCCTCCGGTCGCGGTGTTTTCTGTCGCGCCGCTTTCGGCCGTGCCGCCTCCGGCCATGGCGCCTTCGGTTGCGCCGCCTTTGGCTGTACCGCCTCCGGTCACGGTGTCCTCCGCCGCGGTGCCTTCGGTCGCGCGGCTTTCGGTCGTGCCGCCTTCGGCCGCGGTGTTTTCCGTCGCACCGCTTTCAGCCGCGTCATCGGCACCGGAGCCGCTCGGCACCCCCGGTCTCGAAGACGCCGACCCTGCGGCACCCCGGGTGTCCGCCTCGTCGGCGCCGCGGAGCACCAGCGCCCGGTAGTCGGCGCATGTCGCCACCAGCTCCGCGTGGGTGCCCTCCGCGGTCACCCGGCCCCCGGCCAGGAACAGCACCCGGTCGGCGCGGTCCGCCACCAGCGGCGAGGCGGTGACGACCAGCGTGGTCCCGCCGCCGCGGTCGGCGCGGAGCCGTTCCGCGATCGCGGCCTCGGTGTGCGCGTCCACCGCCGAGGTGGGCTCCACCAGGATCAGCACCTCCGGGTCGGCCAGCACCGCGCGGGCCAGCCGCACCCGCTGCCGCTGTCCGCCCGACAGGTCGCGCCCCTGCGCCTCCACCGCCGAGTCGACCCCGTCCGGCAGGGCCTCGGCCACGTCCGTCGCGACCGCGGTGCGCAGCGCCAGGTCGACCTCCACCTCGCTCCGCTCACCGCGCACGTCCACGACCTCCCGCAGCGTGCCGGCGAACAGGTACGCCTCGTTGTCGGACACCAGGATCCGCTCGCGCACCACCGCCGGATCCACCTCCCGCAGCGGCACCCCGCCCCAGGTCGCCGCCGAGTCGACATGGCCGCCCAACCGGTCCGCCACCAGGGCCGACACGGCCGGATCGGCGCCCACCAGGGCGGTCAGCGCCCCCACCGGCACCCGCACCCCCGACTCCGGGTCGGCCAGCTCACCCGGCCCCGGTGGCGGCGGCGCCTCCCCGCCCCCGTACCGGTCCGGCTCCGTCCGCAGCAGCGCCAGCAGCCGCGTCAGCGAC
The DNA here is from genome assembly GCF_045446735.1 of Nocardiopsis protaetiae. Classification (NCBI taxonomy): domain Bacteria; kingdom Bacillati; phylum Actinomycetota; class Actinomycetes; order Streptosporangiales; family Nocardiopsidaceae; genus Nocardiopsis; species Nocardiopsis protaetiae. The sequence goes on along the minus strand of NZ_JBJJBV010000152.1, from coordinate 12,740 downwards.
ACGTGCCCCCTGCTGAAGTCGGTCGCCACCTCCACCAGCTGGAACACCGGGACCACCAGCACCGCCACGTACCCGTACACCGCCACCGTCTCGCCCACGGTGAGCTCCCCGGCCACCGCCAGCCGGGCCGCGATCCAGGTGACCGCGGCGGTGAACACCAGCGGCGCGCACTGGCTGACCTCCTCGAACCAGCTGGTCACCGACCCCAGCCGGTACCCGTCGCGCACCAGCGCGCCGGACCGCTCGCGGTACCTGCGCGCGAACCTCTCCTTGCCGCCGATCCCGCACAGCACCCGCAGGCCCGACACGATGTCCGCCGCCAGGGTGGTGACCTCGCCCTCCCGGTCCCGGTAGGTGTTCTGCCGGTCGTGCATCCGCCGCAGCAGCGGGGCCAGCACCAGCGCCGTCACCGGCAGCCCGAGGATCACCACCACCGCCAGGACCGGGGCGAACCCCCACAGGATCACCACCGCGCCCGCACACCCCAGCACACTGCCGACCCCCGGACCGAACAGGGTGAGGATCTGCGCGATACGGCCCACGTCCGCGGACTGCACCACCGACAGGTCCCCGGAGGAGGTGCCCCGTGGCAACGGCGCCCCCACCCGGGCGGCGTGCCGGGCCAGTGTCCGCGTGCAGTGCAGGGATGCGTGCGCCCGGACCATCGCCATGGTGCGGTGCCGCAGGATCGAGGCGAACGCGGTGAACACCAGCACCCCGGCGAACATCCCGACCCACCCCAGCAGCGCGGCCCGGTCCCCGGCCCGCAGCCCCTCGTCCACGGCCCGGGAGAGCAGGTAGGGCGGGACCAGCAGGCCGACCATCCACACGATGCCCCAGAAGGAGCCGAGCGCGACCCGCCCGGGCTGTGCCCGCACCAGCCACCACAGGAACCACACCGGCCCCCGGGTGTCGGGGACGCCCACCCGCGCCAGCGGTGGGCGGGGGGTCTTCGGAGGAGACCGGTCGGGTGTACCGGTCATGGGCTGTCGGGTGGATCGGACGTCGGTCTCCGCCACGGGCGCACCTCGTTCCAGGGGGCTTTTTCCATCAAAGCAGTGCCCCAGGCCCGCCGGAAGGTCCCCCGGTTTTCTGTGGACAACCTCCACCGGCCACCCCGATCCGCCGCCCGCCCCGCCCCGGAGCCAGCGCTCTCACCAGCGGATACGCGGAGTCACCCCCGGATTCCCGCCTCCTCGAACAGCGCAAGGAACCTCCGCGCCTGATTCCGTTGCCGGATTCCCCATGCGAAGGTCCAGGCCCCGCCCAACGTGACCATCGCCAGCAGGACCGACGCCATGACGGGCAGGAAGGGCACCAGTTCCACGGATCGGGACGCGAGTGAGGGCAGCAGCATGATGTAGAGGTTCGGAAGGTAGAAGAGCCCGGACATGTGGTTGCGATTCCTGGCCTGGTGGCAGGCGAGATGCCAGGCCGGCAGGTCCAGCTGTGGATCACCGGTGCGCCGTTCCCGACGGATCGCCCGCAACGCTTCCTGCTGCGCGTACGTGGGAGCCGTCGTCACCACCGGAGAGACCGGCCCTCGTCGGCCGAACCCGAGCCCCAGACCGAAGAAGACCCCGCAGATCGCCCCCAGCAGCACGCTGAGCAGCACCGATCCGGCCAGACCCAGGACGTCGATCCGGGGGATGGCGTACATGAAGAACATGGAGGGGGTCGCGAGCAGACCGATCAGGACCCCACCGACCCACGCGCCGTATTTCGGCCGGTGGGGCGCGATGCCGTTGACCTGGAGCGCGGCGGGGTGCATCGGAGCCGGGGCGGGGACAGGTGTCCGAGGTGGCACAGGGTCGTGCGGGACCCACCCCCACCTCGACAGCGCCCAGCCGAAGCCCCCGCCGCCGAGCAGGCCGGCCACGGCGGCGATCCCGAGCGCGAACCCGAGCGGCATCCCGGTCCGCGGCACGGCGGCCGAAGACATCAGCAGCAACACCGGCAGTACGCACAGGGCGAGCACCACCCCGAAGGCCACCGCCGCCGCCCAGCGCACGGCGGTGGCGTCCACGCGGTTCACAGGCCCGCCTCGGGCACTGACCGCTCACGTTCCGCCCGGTCCAGGGCGTTGAGGAAGACGTGGGCGTTCTCCCTCTGCGCGGCCGCGACCGTAGGGTGCACCACCGCCATGAACAGGAAGAACGCCGCTCCCACCAGGTTGCCCCACGGGAGACCGGAGGATGCGGAGGGCGCCGCGAAGTACATGGCCGCGCTCGCGACGTTGAGGCCGAAGACGAGCACGAAGATGATCAGCGGGATGCGCACCGTGGACCACGGCGAATACCTGAGTACGCCTTCAGCGGTCAGGCGGGCGACCTCGTCCACCCGCGGGTCCCCGGTCGGTCGCCGTCTCCGCACCACACGCGCCGCTTCGCGCTGCATCGCCATGGTCGTGCCCGCTGGCGAGGTCAGGGCGTTCCTCCGGATGAGAAGCCGGATGAACAGGCCCATGACCACCGAGGCCACCAGGACCAGCACCACGAATCCCAGCACCGCCGGTCCACTGGCCGACTTTCTATCCCCGAAGACGAAGGTCGAGTAGAACCCCAAGACCGTGGCGAGCCCGAGCAAAACCCCCATCAGGCACGTGAGGTGGAGCGTTTCACGGCGCGTTCCCTTCTTCGGGTGCGCGGCGGGGGTGGGGGAGAGGGGGCGGGTCAACGGTCGTCCTCCGGTCCAGGGGAATCGGCGAGTGCGGGCAGCGGCCGGGACGGGACCCCGTTCACCGGCCCGTCCCGTGCAACCGACGCAGCAGGGCCTCGTGGAGGTTCCGGAACTCCAGCGCCCTGCGCCGCAGCAACACCAGCCGCCACGGCACGGCGAACAGGCACACGAAGAGGAGCAGCGCTCCCCCCTGGCGGAGTACGAGAACCGTGTCTCCGTCCGCCCAACCCCACACCAGACCGGAGCCGGTCATGAAGAGCATGAAACCGAGGGTGGGGACCTGGAAGGCCAGCAGGATCCTCGGGTCGAGGATGACCCGGCGTATCAGGCTCTCCGCGGCGATCCGGGCCACGTGGTCGGTCTCCGGGTCCCCGCCCACCACGCCGTACCGAATGCGCATCTCCGCGGTGCGAAAGCGCTTGGCGCTCACCCCCGCCGGCAGGTCCTTCGGACTTGTCCACGGCATCCCGAAGAACGCCGCCCCCATCGCCGGGAACAGGAGGAACGCGAGGTGAGCGGTCGCCGACTCGACGGTTCCCGCCGCCTCCCACCCGGGCATCGAACGTCCGACGAGGTCGAGCACCTCCACGTTGTCGTCGTGGAACCCGGCCGCGAAATGCAGTCCCCCGACAGTCACCGACGTCCCGAACAGGTAGTGGAAAGCGGCCACTCGCCGCTCGTACCACTTCTCGTAGGAATCGGGGCCCGCCGCGTTCGCGGACACGTTCGCCGTCATCGGGGGATGTGCCAAGAGGTGTTCCTCCGGGCCCGAAACGGGGGATGGGGGCGGTCGGGCCGTCGCCGCCTCACGCCATTCTACGGAATCCGACGTCGCAATTCCGTTCCGGTCCCGTCCACTCCCCGAAACCCATGGTCAAAGCCCTGATCTCCGAATCCCCGTTTTCGGTTGACCCGGTAAACGGCCAAACGGTCGCCCGCGCCCTTTCCCGCACACCCCCGCACCCTCACACCCCACGCGCCCCCACCCCCTCCACCAGCGCCTCCGCCGTCCCCGTCCGCGCGTACAGCACGTACCTCCCCGTCCGGTGCGCGCTCACCAGCCCCGCCCGCCGCAGCGCGTTCAGCGCCTCCGACACCGTCGCCACCGACCTCCCGGTCCGCCGCGCCAGGTCCCCGGTGCCCGCCGGACCCGTCAGCTCCACCAGCACCGCCGCCCGGGTCCGCCCCAGCACCCCGGTCAGCGCCCGGGGCACCGGCGTGGTCCGCCGCTCCCACAGGGTGCCCACACCCCGCGCGGGATAGCGCACGGTCGGCGGGGACAGCGGCGACATGATGTGCCAGATCGCCGGGTAGGAGAACACCGACGGCGTCAGCACCAGCCCCCGCCCCTCCAGGTCGCGCGGCCCGTCCACCATCTTGCTCGGCACCCGCAGCGTCCCCCCGTCCCATCGGATCGCCGGGTCCAGGTCCGCGAACGCGTGCCGCACCCCGCCCTCGGCCATCCGCCGCGCCCGGTACAGCAGGTCGCCCTCCAGCAGCGACAGCACCCGCGGCCAATACGGGGCGATCGCCACCTCCCAGTAGACGGTGATCTCCTCGGCCAGTCGGCGCATCCCGCCGACGGGGTTGGCCAGCAGCCGCTCCACCTGCGGCCCCACGGGGGTGTCGGCGGCCGCCAGCGAATCCCGCACGAACTCCGGCGGCAGGGCCGCCAACTCGGCCGTCTCCACCTCCAGGTCGGGCAGCGACACCCGGGGCACCGGGCAGACCAGGGCGGGGATCACCCGGGCCTGGGGCGGGACCAGTTCGGCGAGCAGCGGCCACGAGCGTTCCGCCGCCCGCACCCGGTCCGCCACCTCGGCCGCCCACACCCGGTGGACGGGGGAGGGCGAGCGGCGGGTCAGTTGCATCCGGGAGGACACCGCCTCCCACACCGGCGACACCGCGAACCGGCTGCCGCCGATCTCCTCGGCCGCCAGGGTCAACTCGATCATCGCCCCCCACTCCCACCGTCACCGATTCGGAAATCCTCGAATCCATGGTGCCCGACCGCCGCCCGACCCCACCATGCCGAACATGACCACGACGATCCCCGTCACCTCCGGCGGACCCTTCGCCTCCGCCGGGTTCCGCCGCTTCTTCGCGGCCCGCACCCTCGCCGAATCCGGCACCGAGGTCGCCGCCTTCGCTCTCCCCCTCCTGGCCGTGCTGGTCCTGGACGCCGCCCCGGCCCAGGTGGGGCTGCTCGGCGCCCTCACCACCGCCGCCTACCTGCTGGTCGGCCTGCCCGCGGGGGTGTGGACCGACCGGTTGCGCCGCCGCCCGGTGCTCGTCGCCGGCCAGCTCCTGCACGGCCTGATCCTGCTGTCCATCCCGCTGGCCTGGGCCCTGGACGCGCTCACCCTCACCCAGCTGTACGTCTGCGCCCTGCTGGGCGGCGTCGCCTCCCTGTTCGCGCGGATCGCCCAGCAGGGCCTGCTCCCGGCGATCGTGGGGCGCGACCGGCTCATGGCGGCCAACTCCGCCCTGGGCGGCCTGTCCTCGACGGCGCTGCTGGCGGGCCGGGGCGCGGGCGGCCACCTGGTCCAGCACCTGGGCGCCCCGCTCGTGATCCTCGTCGACGGGGTCGCCCAGTTCGTCTCGGGCCTGCTCACCCTCACCGTCCGGGTCCGCGAACCCGAACCCGCCACCGGGGAACGCAGCCTGCGCACCGAGGTCGCCGAGGGGCTGCGGCACGTGTTCGGCCACCCGCTGCTGCGGTCGATGGCCCTGTCGGCGCTCCTGGTCAACCTGGGTCTGGGCGCGCTCGTGCTGATGACGCCCGTCCTGATCGTCACCGACCTGGGCCTGGCCGAGGGCATGGTCGGGATGTTCTTCATGGTGGGCGCGGCGGGTGTGCTGCTGGGCTCGCTGGTGGCCGCCCGGGTGGAGGCCCGGCTGGGGCCGGGCCGCACCCTGCTGGGATGCGCGCTGCTCGCCGCCGCGGGCGGTGCCGCGGTGCCGTTCCTCACCGCCGGGAACTTCTGGGCGGTGTCCGTGGTCTGGGCGCTGTCCCAGGCGGGGATCGGCGCGGTGAACGTCGTGCAGCTGACCCTGCGCCAGCGCTGGACCCCGGACCGCCTGCTCGGCCGGATGACCGCGACCCTGCGGTTCATGATGACCGGCGCGCTCACCTTCTCCGGCCTCTACGCGGGCGCGGTCGCCCAGGTCTGGGGGGTGCGCGCCGCCCTGGTGGCGGGCGCCGCGATCCTCGCCCTGGGCTGGATCCCCCTCGCCCGACCGGCCCGGTTCACCGTCCCCGAGGACGCTACCGGTCCCGGTCGAACAGCACCGCGATGACCGACCGGGCCACCTCCTCCGGGTCCCCGTCGGCGCTCTCGGGGAGGGCCCCACTGAGCCACAGCTCGGCGAACCCGTGCGCGAACGTCCACGCGCCGATGGTGGTCGCCCGGGCCCGCGCGGGGTCGGTGGCCAGCGCGCCGCCGCTGGCGGCCAGCACGGCCCCGGCGCGTTCGCGCGCGGCCAGCAGCCCGGGGTCGTCGAGCCGGTACAGCTCGGGCCGGAACATCACCTCGAAGTGGGCGCGGTGCGCGAGGGCGAAGCGGATGTAGGCCAGGCCGGTCTCCCGCGGCCCCCCGGGCGCCGCCGCCTCCAGGGCGTCGGCGAACAGCACGAACCCCTCGGCGGCCACGGCGGTGAGCACCCCGGCCTTGTCGCCGAAGTGGTGGGCGGGGGCGGCGTGCGAGACCCCCGCGCGGCGGGCCAGTTCGCGCAGGCTCCACCCGGTCGGGCCGGATTCCCCGGTGGCCTCCAGCGCGGCGTCGATGACGGCGCGCCGCAGGTCACCGTGGTGATAGGTGCGCTCGGCGATCCTTCCCACCTCCCTGATCCGAGGACTCTCCGAGGAGCCTCACCCTATCTTTCCATTGACAAGATTCAAGCCGTGCCGCAATCTTGTCAATGGAAAGATTCAAGGATCGGAGACCCGCATGGCACCCCTCATCGCCCTCCTCGGCGGCACCGCGCTCCTGTGGCTCCTGGGCCTGACGGGCGTGGAGGCACTCGACTGGCAGACCTCCCTCCGGGGCGGACTGGCCCTGATGTTCGTCCTCACCGGGGTGGTGCACTTCCTGCCGTCCTGGCGCCGCGACTTCGCCGCGATGATCCCCGAGGCGCTGCCGTTCCCGTACCTGCTGGTCACGGTCACCGGCGTGCTGGAACTCGCCGGGGCGGCCGCGCTGCTGTTCCCGCCCACCGCCCCGTACGCGGCGATCGGCCTGGCCCTGCTGCTGCTCGCCATGTTCCCGGCCAACGTCTCCGCGGCCCGCCGCGGCGTCACCCTGGCCGGAAAGCCCGCCACCCCGCTGCTGCCCCGCACGATCGAGCAGGTCGTCTTCGTCACCGCGGCCGTGCTCGCCGCCGTGTGAGCCCCGCCCGCCGCAGCGCGAGCCCGGCTCAGTCGGCGACCGCCCTGCTCGCCGGTGTGACCGCGATCGCGCCGGGACGCACCGGGACCTGACTTTCGTCGGATGTCCGCGGGGGGCGCGGCGGGTTACCGTCCCCGGTATGCGCACTCCCCGGATCCCGCCCGGCCACGCGGCCCTGGTCTGCGCGGCCGCGATGGCCCCGCTCGCCACGGCATGGCCGTGGCTGCTGCTGCCGCTGCCGGTCCCGCTGCTGCTCACCGGCCGCCTGTCCGCCGACCCGCGCCCCGCGGCCGCCGTGTACACGGCCGGCGCGGCGGCCGGTGCGGTGTGGCTGCTGTGGACGGGCCAGCCCGCGGGCATGTGGATCACCGGCGGCGCCCTGGTGCTCCTCGCCGTGCCGCTGCCCTGGCTGGTGGGCCGCTACCTGCGCAGCATGGCCGCCCTGGAGAGGGCGGGCTGGGAGCGGGCGCGGATCCTGGAGAGCGAGGCCGACCTGGTCGCCGAACGCGCCCGGCTGCGCGAACGCTCCCGGATCGCCGGGGAGATGCACGACGCCGTCGGCCACGAGCTGGGCCTGCTGTCCCTGCGCGCGGGCGCCCTGGAGCTGGCGGGCGACCTGCCCGACCACCGCCGCGCCCAGGCCACCGGGCTGCGCGAGGCGGCGGCCCGCGCGGCCGACCGGCTGGCGGAGGCGCTCGGGGTGCTGCGGGCGGACGGGGAGCGCGCGCCGCTGCGCCCGGCGGGCGAGGGCCTCGACGACCTGGTGGCCCGGGCCGCGGAGTCCGGGATGGACGTGGCCCTGGTCCGAACGGGGGAGGGGGCCGCCCCGCCGGTGCCGGTGGACCGGGCGGTGCACCGGGTGGTCCAGGAGGCGCTGACCAACTCCGCCCGGCACGCCCCGGGCGCGGCCGTGCGGGTCGAGGTGGACACGGCGGCCGACGGGGTGTCGGTCCGGGTGACCGGATCCGCGCCCCGCGAGGACCTGCCGCGGGTCCGGCCCGTACCCGGCGGCAGCGGGCTGGTCGGCCTGCGCGAACGCGTCCGCCTGGCCGGGGGCTCCCTGCACGCGGGCCCCGACGGACCCGGCTGGACGGTCGCGGCCCGCCTGCCGCTGCACGGGACACCGGCCCCAGCGATCCAAGCCGCCCCACCGGCCCCGCCGGTCCGGGCCGATCCCCACCGGTCGCCGTCCTCCCACCGACCATCACCCTCCCACCGGCCGCCGCACCCCCACCGGCGGGCGCGCAGACGCACCGCCTGGGCGATGGGCCTGCTCACCGGTGTCCCCGCGGTCGCGGCCTGCGCCGGGTACGGCCTGCTCCTCGCGGTCACCGCGCACCAGGCGGCGACCTCCACCCTCTACCCGGGGGTCTTCGAGCAGCTGCGCCCGGGACAGGCCAGGGCCGAGGTGGAGGCCCTGCTGCCCCGCGCCCCGCTCGTCCGCGACGCGGGCGGCGGGATCGGCCGCGAATGCCGCCTGTACCGCTCCAGCCCCGACGTCTTCGACGGTGCCTCCGACCGGTACCGATTGTGCTTCGACGCCCGGGAACTGCTGTCGGCCGAGAAGGTGACCTGGTGAGGCGGGACATGGCGGGGCGAGATCCGGCAGGGCGGGGAGCGGCACCCGCGGTGCGCGTCCTGCTGGTGGACGACGAGGCCGTGATCCGCGCCGGGGTGCGCGCGATCCTCGCCGAGGACCCGGGCATCGAGGTGGTCGCGGAGGCCGCCGACGGCCGCGAGGGCGTCGAGAAGGCCCGCGCCCACCGGCCCGACGTCGCCCTGGTCGACATCCGCATGCCCGTGATGGACGGGCTGGCCGCGGCCGCGGAGATGCGGCGCGCCGCACCGGCGACGGGTGTGGCCGTGCTGACCACCTTCGGCGAGGAGGAGTACGTCGTCCGCGCCCTGGCCGGGGGCGCCGCCGGGTTCCTGCTCAAGACCGGCGACCCCCGCGAACTCCTGCTGGGGGTGCGGGCCGTGGCCGGGGGCGGGGCCTTCCTCTCCCCGCGGGTGGCCCGGCGGGTGCTGGACCGGATGGAGCACGACCGCTCCACCCGGCGCCTGGCCGTCGCCGGCCGGGTGGGCGACCTGACCGCTCGCGAACGCGAGGTCCTGGCCCTGCTCGGCGCCGGACTGTCCAACGGGGAGATCGGCCGCCGGCTCTTCCTCGTGGAGGGCACGGTGAAGGGCCATGTCAGCACCATCCTCAAACGCCTGGGGGTGCGCAACCGGGTCGAGGCCGCGGTGCTCGCGTACGAGGCGGGCCTGGTCGACCAGGGCTGAGCCGAGCCGAATCGACGCGTGCGTCAGTCGGCCGCCAGCCCCTGCGCCGGGGCGATCCGGGTCGCCCGCCGGGCCGGAAGCAGGGTGGCTACAAGCCCGATGGCCAGCGCGGATGCGAGCACGAGCGCCACCTGCCCCCAGGGGACGGCCACCACGAGGGGAGCGGTCCCCCCGACGATCGCCTTGATGCCGACCAGCCCGTAGGGAACACCGATCGCCGCCCCCAGGAGGCCGCCGAGCAGGGAGACGACCGCGGCCTCGACCGCCAGCGTCGCCCGCAGCCCGCCCCGGGTGAGCCCCAGGGCCCGCAGCAGCGCCAGCTCGCGGGTCCGCTCCAGGACGGAAAGGCCCAGCGTGTCGGCCACCCCGAGCCCGGCGATGACCACGGTGACCAGCAGCATCGCCAGCGACAGGCCCACCAGGACGTCGAGGACGCCGGTGAGGTCTCCCCGTTCGCCGAGGGCGCCGTTGAGGGTGATCGCGGGGTCCGCCGCGGCGACCCGGTCCATGTGCTCGGCGAGGACGTCGGGGTCGGTGTCGCCCGAGGCCACGCCCCACACCATGCCCCGGTCGCCGCCCGGGGCCAGGGAGTCCAGAACGTCCTCGCGCACCACCGGGGCGGGGGCGCCCGAGGCGGTGGCCAGCGCGGACACGTGCAGGGTGAAGGGGCGCACCCCGCCGTCGACGCGGAGGTCCACGGTGTCCCCGGGTTCGGCGCCCAGCGCGGCGGCCTGCTCCGCCGACACCAGCAGGGCCGGGGGCCCGGAGCCCGCCCCGGCCAGCTCGGTGGCACCCGCGGCCCGCGCCAGTTCGGGGGAGACCCCCACCAGGGTGACCCCGCCCAGGCCCCCGACCTCCACCTGTTCGGTCCGCGGCGCCTCCACCAGGTCCAGCCCGTCGATGTCGCGGATCAGGTCGACGGTGCCGGGGGAGACCGAACCCCCGTCCACCCGCACGCTCACGTCCACCGGGAAACGCGCGTCCAGGTCGCCGTCGATGGTGGCGCGGCCGGTGGCGGCGGCCGTGGCCAGAGCGGTGATCAGCCCCAGCCCGAGCACCAGGGTGAGCGCGGCCGTCGCGGCCCGCCCGGTGTCGCGCCGCAGCGCCGCCCCCGCCAGCGCCGGCACGCCGCCCCGGCGCCGCAGCAGCAGGTCGGCCCCCTGGACGAGCCGGGAGAGCCCGTAACGCAGGAACACCAGCAGGCCGACCGCCCCCACGGATCCGCCCGCGATCGCCACTGGGAGGTTCTCCGCCGCCGCGCCCCACCCCATCGCCGCCGTACCGCCCACCGCCAGGGCCGACGCCACCGCGTGGACCGGCCGGAACCGGACCCCGCCCGGCAGGGGAGCGGACCGCAGCGCCTCGATCGGCGCCACCCGCGCCGCCCGCCGGGCGGGGAACCACACGGCGCACACGGTCGTGGCCACGCCCACCGCAAAGGCCCCGGCCAGGGCCGGGAGGCCCACGTGCAGCCCGCCCCCGGCCAGCCCCGCCAGCGCCGCGCCCGCGTACCCCGCCCCCACACCAGCGGCCACGCCCAGCGCCGACCCGGCCGAGCCGACGATCAGCGCCTCGGCCACGACCAGGGCGCGCACCTGCGACCGGTCCGCGCCCACCAGCCGCAGCAGCGCGGTGTCGCGCCGCCGCCGGGCCAGCAGGACGGTGAACGTGTTGGTGATGACCAGCGCGGCCGCCAGCAGCGAGATGAGCGCGAACACCAGCAGCAGCAGGTCCAGCTGCCGCGACCCGCCCGCGAACCGGTCCGCGGCCAGGTCGGCCTGCTCCCGGGCGGTCACGGGGTACAGGTCGCCGGGCAGGGACGCCGCCAGCCCGGCCACCACCGCCTCCGGGGTCGTCCCCTCGGCGACCCGGGCGGTGACGCCCAGCGGGCTGTGCCCAGCGAAGAACGCCTCGGCGGCGTACAGCCGGAACCGCACCCCGGTCAGCGGACGGAACCCCAGGTCGGCCGCGCCGACCACGGTCACCTCGATCTCCTCGCCGTCGGAGAGCAGGCGCGCGGTGTCGCCCACCGCCAGCCCGGCGGCGTCCAGGGTCGGCGCGTCCGCCACCACCTCGGCGGCGTTCGCCGGCCAGGTCCCCTCGGCCAGGTCGAACCAGCGCAGTTCGGGCCGGTCCGGGACGCTGTACACGTTGGTGGTGGCCCGGACCTCGCCGGTGGCGAGCTCGACGGTTCGTGCGTGGACGGGGGCCAGGGCCGTCACATCGGGGTGCGCGGCGACCCGCTCGGGCCAGTCCGCACCGGGGTCGGGGCCCCGCGGGTCGCGGTCCACGACCACGTCGGCCGCCGACAGCGGGGCCGCGGCGACCATGCGCAGCCCGGCCGCGGAGGTCGCGGTGAACACGGCGGTCGCCGCGAGGAAGAGCGTGCCCAGCACGACCGCCGCCAGGACCGCGGCCTGCCGGGAGGGGTGGGCGGTGACCTGCGCCCAGGCCTGCGCGAACATCAGGCCCCCGTCCGGGCCATGGCCGCCAGCACCGCGCGGGCGGTCGGCCGCTCCACGGTGGCGTGCGGCGCCCCGTCGGACAGCAGCAGCACCCGGTCCGCGTAGGTCGCGGCGACCGGGTCGTGCGTGACCATGACGACCGTCCGGCCCAGCCGGTCGGCCGCGTCCCGCAGCCGCTCCAGCAGGCCGCGGCCCGCCGCGACGTCCAGCGCCCCGGTCGGCTCGTCGGCGAACACCACCGCGGGCTCGGTGACCAGCGCGCGGGCGACGGCCACCCGCTGCTGCTGGCCCCCGGACAGCTCCGCGGGGCGGTGCCCGAGCCGGTCGCCCAGCCCCAGCGACCCCACGATCTCCGCCAGGAGGTCCCGGTCCGGGCGGCGCCCGGCGAGCGCCAGGGGCAGCAGGATGTTCTGCTCGGCGGTCAGCGCCGGCACCAGGTTGAACGCCTGGAACACGAACCCGACGCGTTCGCGCCGCAGCCGGGTGAGCCCCCGGTCGTCGAGCCCGGCCAGGTCGGTGCCCTCGATCGCCACCCGGCCCGCGGTGGGGGTGTCCAGCCCGGCCAGCAGGTTCATCAGCGTGGACTTGCCCGAACCCGAGGGGCCCATGACCGCGACGAACTCCCCGCGCCCCAGGCACAGGTCCACCCCGGCCACGGCGGTCACCGCGGCCCCGTCCCCACCGAACCTCTTCACGAGGCCGACCGCCTCCAGTGCGGGTCCCCCGCCGTCCTCCGTGCCCATGGCCGCCTTCCCTTCGCCGTGTCGGGAAGGCCCACGCTAGGAACGGACGGCAGCGCGCCGACAGTGTCGACCGACGGGGTGCCGCCCCGACGATCGTCAGGGTCGGCCCGCCGTCCGGGCACGGATCGGCCCAGGGCCCGGGCACGAAAAAGACCCGGGGCCCCTCGTGAGAGGGGCCCCGG
>NZ_JBJJBV010000151.1:0-17054 GCF_045446735.1 Nocardiopsis protaetiae | reverse complement strand
CGGGGCCGCGCCGTCGTGCTCGCGGAGTATCGGCGGCCTAATAGTAGCCGTAGCCCCAGTCGTCGTCGCCCCAGTCGCCGCCGTGGTCATGGCCGCTGTAGCCGTGGTGGCCCTGGAACAGGGTCGAACGCACGTGCTCGTGCCCGTGGTAGCCGTGGTAGCCCTCGTGGCCGCCGGCCGAGGCGGGCGCCGCGGTGAAACCGAGGGCCGCACCGGCGGCGAGCGTCATCAGGGTGATTCCAGCGATCCGCTTCACGAAACATCCTCACTTTTGGTAGTTGGTTGATAACCAACGGTTGCGACTGTAGGTCTCTCCGGGAGGTTTGGCCAGTTCATCGCACCGGTTCGGTGCACAACACCGACGGAAAGCGGAGTACGCCCCTCTTTGTCCTTCGCATTCGGTCGCCGGGACGAACCACCGCCCCGCCGCGACCGTCCCACCTTCTGCACCGATCCGCGCCGTTCGGCCCCGTCCCGGCGGATCGCTAGAGTCGGGCAATGCCCCGCGCCCGCCCGGGCCCGGGGAGCCGTCGAGACGCAGTTGGGGGACCACTGGTGGAAACGACCTTCGGTGACGTCTGGCAGGAGGTGCTGACCACCCAACCCGAACCGGAGCAGTGGATCATCGTCGGCGCCGCGGTCCTGGCCCTGGCCGCCGTCCTGCTCAACCCCGTGTGGCGGATCGCCCGCAACGTCGTCACCATCGCCCACGAGGGCGGCCACGCCCTGGTGGCGCTGCTCAGCGGACGCCAGCTCACCGCGATCCGCCTGCACTCCGACACCTCCGGTGTCACCGTCTCGCGCGGCAAGCCGACCGGCATCGGCATGATCCTCACGGTCTTCTCCGGGTACATCGCCTCGTCGGTCATCGGCCTGCTCGGCATCGTCGTGCTCATGACCGACCACATCACCGCGCTGCTGTGGCTGAGCCTGGTGGTGCTGGCCGCGATGCTCCTGATGATCCGCAACCTCTACGGCGTGCTCTCGGTGGTGGGCACCGGCGCGGTCGTGTTCGGGATCAGCTGGTTCACCCCCAGCGAGGTCCAGGCGGCCTTCGCCTACCTGTTCATCTGGTTCCTGCTGTTCGCCGGCATCCGGCCGGTGTTCGAGCTCCAGCGCCAGCGCGTCCGCCAGCCCTCCCCGCACTCCGACGCCGACCAGCTGGCCCGGCTCACCGGCCTGCCCGGCACCCTGTGGGTGGTCGTGTTCGGCCTGGTCAACCTGGGCGTCACCGGCCTGGGCGTGTGGATGCTGCTCATCGACTGACCCGTGTGACCCGTGCCCCGGCGGGCACGGAGCCCGCGGACAACGGAAAGGGGCGCGACCTCCCGGGTCGTGCCCCTCGGTCGTGGCCGGTGGCGGCCACGGGAACGTCAGTTACTGTCGACCCGCGGCGCGGCCAGCGCCTCGGGGACGCTCCCGAACACCGGGATGCGGGTGTCCAGGGCGGTGATCCGCAGGGTCTGCATCACCCGCTGGATCGGCGAGGCGATCGCCAGCACCGCCTGCTGCTCCCGGGCGGTGCGGTGGGCGCGGATGAGCACCCGCAGCCCGCTGGAGTCGATGAAGCGCAGGTCGGTGCAGTCCAGGACGACGCGCCCGCTCGGCTGGGTGATGAGCGCCTCGGTGACCGCGTCCTGGAACCGGGACTCGGTGGCCAGGTCGATCTCGCCGTCCAGGGCGAGGACCCGCCCGCCGTCGTGCAGGGTGGACGAGATGGTCAGTGCGGGCATGGCGACTCCGGCGTGATCGGGGCGTGCCCGCCGCATCGGCGAGGCGGGCCGCATCCCGCGCCGGGCGCGGGCGTCGACCGGTACGTTCAGTGCGTTACCGCGGTAGCCAAGCTGGTGGTTCATCGTGTCCTCGTGTGCCGCCCCGGTGATTCGGGGCCGGGGATGTGACGCCTTCTCCTTCGCCACGGGGGCCTGCGCGGAACGCGGCCACCCTGGGAACGTCCGAGTGCGGTCCGGAAGTTCCCTCGGCGGTCCACGGGACACCGGGATCGGAGAACGGCGGCGTGCCGTGCCGGGCGACTCCCGCGCCCCTCACGACAACAAGAACCCGCCCCAGGGGGCGGTCATTCCCTCCCTGGGGGAGGTGCGGCGGCCGGATCGGTGGCCGGGATCTTCGGGAGACGGTGACCGCCCGGTCCCCACGGGGTACCGGCTGTCCCTTGCATCGGCCGCTCAGCCTCGGACTTTACCACAGTGCCGTGGCCGATTCGTGACGTGAGCGACGCAAGGTCGTGTTCGTCGCCGTTTGCGCCGCGTGGCGACGATGAGGTAAGCGTCACAGGCAGTGGGCGTTCTCGGTGGGTTCGGGGTCCGGCTCGGGATCCTCGTCCTCCTGCTCCAGCGCCCACACACACGCCGACAGGGTGAGCGGGACCGCGATCGTCAGCGCGATCGCCGGGATCGCCACCCCCGAGTCGTTGACGGCGAACCCCACCAGCGCGGTCACCAGCGACCCGGTCAGCCCGGCCCGCAGCGTCGGCGCGTACTCGTAGGCCCGCTGTAGGGCGCCGATCCGCCAGTTGGTGGGCCGGTAGAGCACCGCGAACAGGAACACCAGCGCGCAGGCCGCCAGCAGGGTCAGCTGCCAGTTGCCCAGCGTGCCCAGCATCGCCCCCAGCTTGCGGGCCACCACCGTGCCCGCCTCCCCGTCGAGCACCTGCGCGGCGAACGCCCCGAAGTGGCTGCGCTCCTGCGGCGGGCGCAGGTAGTCCAGCCACGACAGCAGGGTGATCGCCGCGACCGCCGCCGCGACCACCCCCGTCAGCCGCAGGAACGTCACCCGCACCCCCGCGATCATCATCGCCGTCACCGCCAGCCCCGGCACCAGGGCGATCACCCCGCCGAAGTCGGTGCCCAGGCCCGGCCAGCCGATGATCGCCACCGACGCCGCCCCCACCACCAGGGCCACCACCACGGCGGCGCGCCGGCGCCCCCGCCCGATGAGCCCGTGCGCGATCCCGGCCACCGTCATGAGCATGCCGGTGGCGAACGTCGCGAACGCGATGTTGCCGATCCCGTAGAACCGGCCGCCGACGATCGGCGAGTAGCCGGTGGGCGAGTTCATCTGCAAATGCGCGCCGAAGCACAGGTCGACGAACAGCACCGCCGTGGTCGCCCCCGCCACCACCGTCATCGGCCCCAGGATCGTGCGCCGCCACGGCCCGGCCACCGCCAGCGCCACCACCAGCGCGTCCGCCGCCAGCACGCACAGCAGCAGCGCCGTGGGCGGCGACTGGGCCGCCCACCACGGGATGAGGTTGGCCAGGTAGCTGGCGACCGGGAACGCCGCCCCGGCCAGGGCCACGATCCGGGTCACCGACAGCACCAGGACGCGCTTGCCGCGCTGGCCGTCGGAGTAGCGGTGCAGGGCGTAGGCGGCGGCCGCGTAGATGAGCAGCTGCACCGCCACCAGCCCGCTGAAGAACCCGGGGATGGACGCCCCGACCACCACGGCGGCCGTGTTGAAGTCCATCAGCCGCTGCACGGCCTCCCCGGTGTCCGCGGGCCGCGCCGCCACGTGCCAGGCCCGCCCCGACACCGCCGCCTGCGGGTCCATCCGCAGCTCGGCCAGCACGGTGGCGGTGACGTCGGTGAGCACCACCAGCCCCCGCCGCCGGGTGGACTCCGAGGCCAGGAACCCGATCGGCCCGGCCGGGCCCTCCTGCGCCACCTGCGCGCTCAGCGCCGCGGTCAGCTGGGACGGGCCGCTGTCCATGGCCACGCCCACCACCGTGAGCGAGGACCCGGTGGGCAGCATCGCGATGAGCGTGCGCAGCCGCCCGTCCAGCGTCTCCAGCGCCTCCTCCCGGTCCACCTGCGGGACGTCGTCCCGGTCGGGGCCGTCGGGGTCGGCGGAGAACGGGTCCTCCTCCGGGTACAGCCGGGTGAGGTCGGGCAGCTCCACCGCGGCCAGGGTCACGCCCTCCAGGCGCTGGGCGTCGAGGTCGCGCACCCCCGCCAGGTAGTGGTCGACCCGCCCGTCCCGGTCGGCGACGCCCAGCGCCGCCCCGGGGCCGACGGCCAGGGTGGACCCGCCGTACCGGTGCACGGTGTCGCCGAGCAGCCCGACCGGCGCCGCGAAGTTCGATCGGGCGTTCTGGCGCACGTAGGAGTCGAACCCGGGGACGACCGCGCCGGACCCGGTGCGCTCGGGCTCGGGCGCGGGCTCGCACACCCCGAAGTCCTCCCGCGCGGCCAGGGCGCGGTTGCCCGCCGACACCGACAGCCACCCGTCGGTGGGGCAGGTGCGCGAGGTGGCGGTGCGGATCGACACGTTGCCGGTGGCCGACCGCTCCGCCATCTCCCACAGGGTGGGCGTGTGCTCGGGGGTGATGTCCTCCCACAGCAGGCCCGGCACCCCCACCAGCACCAGGGGTTCCTCGCCCGGGCCCGGCACGTCCGGCTGCCGGGAGGGTGCCTCCGCGGCTGCGGCGCCTCCTGCGGCGGTCGGTCCCGGGTCCGCCCACGAGGCCGGGGCGGCGCACAGCAGGGCGGCGACCGCCACCGCCGACGCGCACCAGCGCGCCAGTACGGTGCCGACCGCCCTGCGGTGCGCCGCCCCCGCGGCGCCGGCCGTCCCCCGATGTGCCGACACCGCCCTGACGAACCGTCGTGGCATCGCGGACCCCCCGTCGCGCGCTCGGCCTTGAGTTCGCCACCCTAGCGATCCCCGATCGCCCATCGGGGGATACTCGCCCGACCCGTCCGAATCCGCCCGGGGACTCCTGTTCCCGCAGGCCCGGGGGCCGGATACCGGACGGACCGGTTCAGCCGCCCAGGCCCCACCCCTTGAGGACCTCGGCGGTGTCCGGCTGCGGCCGCCCCCGGGTCACCCCGCCCGGCGTGCGCGAGAAGCGCGGAGCCGGGCCCGGGACCACCCGGTCCCCCTCGCGGACCAGGGTGCCCCGTTCGCGCACGTGCGGGTGGTCGGGCGCCTCCTCCAGGGACAGCACCGGCATCACACACGCGTCCACGCCCTCGAACACCGCCGCCCACTCGTCCCGGCCGCGGGTGCGCAGCACCTCGGCGAACCGCTCCCGCAGCACCGGCCAGCCCGAGCGGTCCCACTGGTCGGGCAGGTCCGCCCCGTCCAGCCCGGTGCCCGCCAGGAACGCGGCGTAGAACTGCGGCTCGATGCAGCCCACGGACACGTGCCGGCCGTCGGCGCACTCGTAGACGTCGTACCAGGGGGCGCCGGTGTCCAGGTAGTTCGTGCCGCGCTCGTCGGTCCAGGACCCGCGCGCCCGGTCCTCGTGGACCATCGACATCAGCAGCGCCGACCCGTCGACCATGGCGGCGTCCACGACCTGCCCGCGGCCGGAGGTGCCGCGTTCGACCAGGGCGGCCAGGATGCCGGTGACCGTGAACATGGTGCCGCCCGCGAAGTCCCCGAGCAGGTTGACCGGCGGGACCGGCGGACCGCCCGCGCGGCCGATGGCGTGCAGGGCGCCGTTGACGGAGATGTAGTTCATGTCGTGTCCGGCCGCCCGGGCCAGCGGCCCGTCCTGGCCCCAGCCGGTGACGCGGGCGTAGACCAGGCGGGGGTTGAGCTCCAGGCAGGCATCGGGACCCAGGCCCAGCCGCTCCATGACGCCGGGGCGGAACCCCTCCAGCAGGACGTCGGCGCGTTCGACGAGGTCGCGGGCCAGGGCGCGGCCCTCCTCGGACTTCAGGTCGGCGCCCAGCACGGTGCGGCCCTCGCTCATGTGCGGGCCGGGGAGTCCGGCGTTCACCGCCTCGGCGGCCTGCGGGCGGTCCAGGCGGATGACGTCGGCGCCCAGGTCGGCCAGGAGCATGGCGGCCATCGGCGCCGGTCCGATGCCGGTGAACTCGACGACGCGGATTCCGTTGAGGGGTCCCATGTGCGCGGCCTCCATGAGGGGGTGGATTAGAACGGCGTTCGGGTTCATTCTGCCGGGTCGGTGGATGCGGCACCAGGGTGGCACCCCGGGGCGTTCGCTCAGGGTAAAAGTCGAGAAATGGGATAAAGGCCGCTTTTCTATTTTCGGACGCCTTCTTTTTTCGGTGAGCTCAAAAATAGAACAATGGCCCAGTGCTAATGTGGCCGATGCCCATCGGGCCGCGTGAACCGCCGCGACCTGCCGCGACGCCGCCGCCCGAAGAACCGGGAGTGCCCGCTCATGCCCCCGGACATCCCATTTCCTCCGCGTGATCCCAGGAACCGCCATGCCCCGTAGGACCACCGCCCCGCGCCGTTCCCGCGGCCGCCGCCGCGCCCGCCCCCGGGTGCCGCCGCCCCTGCTCGCCGCCGGTGCCCTACTCCTCGCCCTCACCGCCGGCGGCACCGCCCTGGCCGCCCACCGGGCCGTCGTCGTGGACGTCAACGGCACCGAGCACACCGTTCACACCTTCGGCGGCACCGTCGCCGACGCCCTCGACGCCGCTGGCGTCACCCCCGCCGACGGCGACCTCGTCGCCCCCGCCCCCGACAGCCCCGTCGCCTCCGGCGAGCACGTCCTGGTCCGCTCCCCGCGCGACCTCACCGTCGAACTCGACGGCCACCCCCTGGCCGGCAGCGTCAACGCCGCCACCCTGGGCGAGGCCCTGCACCAGCTCGGCCTGGACCCCGACGCTGTGTCCCTCTCCGCCGAGCACGACACCCCCATCCCCGCCGACGGGCTCACCGTCACCGCCGAACGCGCCCCGCGCATGGTCGTCCTGCGCGACACCGTCCGCACCGAGACCCGCTCCACCGGGGAGACCGTCGCCGACGTCCTGGCCGCCGCCGGGGTCGACCCCGGCGAACACGACCTCGTGTCCCCGGCCGCCGACGAGCCCGCCACCCCCGACATGACCGTCCGGATCACCCCGGTCCTGGGCGCGCCCGTCACCGAGGAGGTCCCCATCGAGGCCGGGACCACCGAACGCGAGAACCCCGACCGCCCCGAGGGCGAGCGCGAGGTCGTCACCGAACCCCGGGACGGCCTCAAACGCGTGACCACCGCCACCGTCCTGCACCACGGCGAGGAGGTGGAGAAGGTGCTGGAGGAGGAGATCGTCACCGAGCCCGTCGAGGGCGTCGTGGAGATCGGCACCAAGGCGCCGGCGGGCACACCCCCGGCGGGCGGCGGCGCGGCCGGCTCCCTCAACTGGGCGGGCCTCGCCCAGTGCGAGTCCGGCGGAAACCCGGCCGCCGTCAACTCCGCGGGCGGCTACTACGGCCTCTACCAGTTCAGCATCCCGACCTGGAACTCGGTCGGCGGCACCGGACTGCCCTCCGAGGCCAGCGCCCAGGAGCAGACCCAGCGCGCCCAGCAGCTCTACAACGCGGTCGGCGGGAACTGGCAGAGCCAGTGGCCGCACTGCGGGGTCCACCTCTTCGAGTGAGCGGAGACCATTTCCGGTGGCGGCGGGCTGGCAAGATGTGGGGGTGACACAGACACCCGCACCCGACGACCGATCCCGCCTGCTCACCCCCGCCGACGTGCGGGTCCTCGCCGAGCGGCTCGGAGTCCGGCCCACCAAGACCCTCGGGCAGAACTTCGTCATCGACCACGGCACCGTGCGCCGCATCGTCCGGGTCGCGGGGGTCGGCGAGGACGACGTCGTGGTCGAGGTCGGGCCGGGCCTGGGCTCGCTGACCCTGGCGCTGCTCCCGCACGTGCGCCGGGTCACCGCCATCGAGATCGACCCGGTGCTCGCCCAGGCCCTGCCCGCCACCGTCGCCGAGCACGCGCCCGAGCTCGCCGACCGGCTCACCGTCGTGCGCGACGACGCGATGCGCGTCGCCGAGGTGCCCGGCCCCGCCCCCACCGCGCTGGTCGCCAACCTGCCCTACAACGTGTCCGTCCCCGTCCTGCTCCACCTGCTCGAACTGCTGCCGAGCCTGGAGCGGGTCCTGGTGATGGTGCAGGCGGAGGTCGCCGACCGGATCACCGCCACCCCGGGCGGCCGCATCTACGGGGTGCCCTCGGCCAAGGTCGCCTGGTACGCCGCGGCCCGCCGGGCCGGGGCGGTGGGCCGCAACGTGTTCTGGCCCGCCCCCAACGTCGATTCGGGGCTGGTGGAGCTGATCCGCCGCACCCCGCCCGAGACGAAGGCCACCCGCGAGGAGGTCTTCAAGGTGATCGACGCCGCCTTCGCCCAGCGCCGCAAGACCCTGCGCGCCGCCCTGGCCGGCTGGGCCGGGTCGGCCCCGGCCGCCGAGCAGGCGCTGCGCGCCGCGGGCGTCGACCCGGGCGCCCGGGGCGAGGCCCTGCGGGTGGAGGACTTCGCGGCCATCGCCGAGCACCGCCCGCCCGTGGACGGCTGATCCGGCAGAACCGCGAGGGGGCGATCCTTCGCGGGTGAGGACTCTGCGGCCATCGCCGAGCACCGCCCGCCCACGGACGGCCGACCTGGGATAACGGTGAGGGGAGCGTCCTCGCGGGTGAGGACTCTGCGGCCATCGCCGAGCACCGCCCGCCCACGGACGGCCGACCTGGGATAACGGTGAGGGGAGCGTCCTCGCGGGTGAGGACTCCGCGGCCGTCATCGGGCACCGCCCGTCCGTGGACGGCCGACCCGGGAGAACCGCCAGGGAGCGATTCTTCGCGGGTGAGGACTCCGCGGCCGTCGCCGGGCACGGTCCCCACGGACGGCCGACCGTCGGGCGTACAAGCCTGACGCCGCCCGCCCGCGGACGGCCGACCGTCGGGCCTACGACGGGCGGCCTGCCGGGGGTGGCCGACCGGCGCCGTACGACGGGCATACGAGAGAGGGCGCGGCATCCGCCGCGCCCCCTCACCGTTGTGGCCTCACCCCTGGGGCAGGCCGCCGTTCCCACCCCCGTCGGGGACGGCGCCCCGGGCCGCCTCGGCGCGTTCGCGCGCCCGGGCCCGCGAACGCTGCACCGCGCGCACCACACCGGCCAGGACCAGCCCCACCAGCACCACCGGAACCGCCCACCAGGCACCGAACTCCCACTCCCCGGTGCCCCGCACGACGAACGCGACCGCCAGCCCGAGGAACAGCAGCCCCGCGATCAGCGACCCCCAGTCGGTTCTACGCTTCGCCATGCTGTACCTCCACAATCCCGACGCGGACATCGGTCCCCACTCTGATCAGGGGGACCTCGTCGTCCCCTGCCCCGCCGACCGGCTCGAACACCTCGCTCAACTCCCGGGTGACACCGATCTGCTCGGACCCGTCCTCCTTGTTCCTCTCCGTCGACACGTACGAGTCCAGCACCCCGAGGCCGACGTTCGCGGTCACCTCCACCCGGGCGTCGTCGGGCAGCAGCAGGAGCAACCGCCCCCGGCCGATCTCCGCCCGCACGTCCACGGTCTCCCCGGGCTCCAGGTCCTCGATCGCGGTCAGGTCCACCGTGAGGTCGCCCACCGTGAACCGGGGCGCGCCACCGGCCTCCGCCTCCGCGACCGTGGTCGGCCGCCACACGTCCTCGCCGATCCGCACCTTGGTCACGTCCGTCGTGGACACCAGCACCAGCCCCGCCGTCAGCAGCAGGCCCAGGAAGCCCAGCCCCCGCGGGTTGCCCGCCCACGTGCCCACCACGCCCAGCAGGCCGACCAGCCCCAGCGCCCCGGCCAGGAAGTACACCCCGGTCTCGGGGCCCAGCAGCAGGCGCAGCGTGTCGATGCTCCACACCGACGCCTCGGCGCCGCCGAACACCAGGATCGGCGCCACCACCGCGGCGGCCAGCGTCGTCCACAG
Organism: Nocardiopsis protaetiae; assembly: GCF_045446735.1. Classification (NCBI taxonomy): domain Bacteria; kingdom Bacillati; phylum Actinomycetota; class Actinomycetes; order Streptosporangiales; family Nocardiopsidaceae; genus Nocardiopsis; species Nocardiopsis protaetiae. The sequence goes on along the minus strand of NZ_JBJJBV010000151.1, from coordinate 7,368 downwards.
CGCCATCACCGCCAGCGGCACCCCGCGCCCGGACTTCTGCTTCTTGCAGTCGTGCCCGGGGCCGCCGTCCCCGTCACCGGGGCCCTCGTCGCCGTTCTCGTCATCGGTGTCCGCGTCCCCGCCGCCCGAGCGGTCGCCGTGTAGCGTCCGCTCGGCCACCACCGCCAGGTCCACCGGCCCCGCGGGCGCCGACGCCCACGGCTGCGCCGGGTTGTAGTAGCTCGGGCTCGGACCGGCCACCGGAGTCTCCGGCGGCGGCGCCTTGGCCCGCAGCTCCTCGCCCAGGCCCGTGAACGCCGCCCGCAGGTCCACCCCGCGGCCACGCGCCACCAGCACCCCCAGCACCAGCGGCACCGCCAGCACCAGAGTCGACCAGCCGAAACCCCCCACCAGGCTGAACGCCGTCGCCACCGCCAGCCCCACCGCGAGAAGCTTCAGCACCGCCTGCGGTGCGATGCTCCGGTTCAGCATCTGCTCGATCGTCGCCGGCCCGCCCCGCGCGTCCCGCATGAGCATCCACGCCACGAGGTACAGCAGCACACCGGTGCCCCCGGCGAACGCGGTCAGCGCGAACGCCGCCCGCCACACCACAGGGTCGAGCCCCGTGTAACGCCCCAGCCCGGCGCACACACCGGCCAGGACCCGCTCCTCGTCCGCCTTGCGCAGCTCCCGCCCGGGGGCGGGAACCGTCTCCGCCGCGGGCGCGTCGGATCCCGTGGGGGCCGAATCCTCAGTCATGGTCGCTCACCGCACTCTCCTCACACACCCATGGTCACTCGAAAGCGGTGAGCAGGGGAATCCGGGACGACCCTGACCCCACCCTGACCGCCCGCCCCGGCACATCCGGGGGCTCCACCCCGATGCCCGCCGCCCCCGGCCCGGTGCATGCTGGAGTCGACGGGGGGCACCCGTGCGCCCCGGATCGGCCACGCGCACGGACGGAGACCATGGACAAAGCAAGCGGTGACCGGGTGACCCCGGCCGCGGACGCCACCCCCAAGCTCACCCGCGCGGTCGACGGGCGGCTGCTGGGCGGTGTCGCCGCGGGGCTCGCCCGCCACCTGGGGGTGGACCCCGTCGTCGTCCGCCTCGCTTTCATGGCCCTGTCCGTCGGCGGCATCGGCATCGCCGTGTACGTCGCCCTGTTCTTCTTCGTCCCCGTCGAGGACACCGAACGCGAGGGCACCGAACGCGGGGACGGCGCCGAGGAGCGCGCCGCCGACGGCCGCCGCAAGGGCCGCGACATCTCCCAGCTCATCGCCTACGTCGGCCTGGCCGCCGGGCTCGGCTTCCTGTTCCTGCTGTTCGGCGGCGTCTTCGACCCGCTGCTGTGGTTCGTGGTGTTCGGCACCCTGGGCGCCGTCATCCTCTGGCAGCAGGCCAACCCCGGCCAGCGCGACGAGTGGATGACCAGCACCGTCGGCCGCGGCAAGGGACTCATGCGCGCCGGGGCCGGCATCCTCCTGGTCGTCGTCGGCGTCATCGGGTTCCTCGTCTTCCAGGAGCAGCTCCAGAACGCCCGCGCCGGGCTGACCTTCGCGTTCACCCTGCTCGCCGGGGTCGCCCTCATCGTCGCCCCGTGGATCGTCGGCCTGGTCCGCGAACGCGACGCCGAACGCCGCGAGCGCATCCGCAACGCCGAACGCGCCGAACTGGCCGCCCACATCCACGACTCCGTGCTGCACACCCTCACCCTCATCCAGCGCCGCGCCGAGGACCCCCGCGAGGTCCAGCGCCTGGCCCGGGTGCAGGAGCGCGCCCTGCGCAGCTGGCTCTACCAGCGTCCCGCCGACGCCGAGACCACCGTCTCCCCGGCCCTGGAACGCGTCGCCGCCGAGGTCGAGGAGGAGCACGGCGTCCCCATCGAGGTGGTGTGCGTCGGCGACTGCCCGGTGGACGACGGCCTGCACGCCATGCTGCGCTCGGCCCGCGAGGCCATGGTCAACGCCTCCAAGTACGCGGGCACCGAGACCATCTCCGTGTTCGGGGAGGTCGAACCCGAGGAGGTCCTGGTGTTCGTGCGCGACCGCGGCGCCGGGTTCGACCTCGACGCCATCCCCGAGGACCGCATGGGCGTGCGCGGCTCCATCCTGGGCCGCATGGACCGCCACGGCGGGTCCGCGCGCATCCGCACCGCCCCGGGCGAGGGCACCGAGGTCCAGCTGCGCATGCCCCGCATCCCCGAGATGTAGGGACCCGGGACGTAGGGCACTGCCGGCACACGTAGGGCATTGCGGACACGCCGGAAAGGCGCGATGGAGGGGAGACCGGGATGTGGAGCGGGCCGCACCGTGGGTAGAGTTCCCGTTGTGGGAGACGACAGCAGCACGACCTTCAGTGACGGCGACACACGACCCCGCGTCGTGATCGTGGACGACCACCGCCTGTTCCGCAGCGGGGTCCGGGGCGAACTCGGCGACGCCGTCGACGTGGTCGGCGAGGCGGGCGACGTGGACTCGGCCGTGCAGGTGATCGAGCGGGCGCAGCCCGACCTCGTCCTGCTCGACGTCCACCTGCCCGGCGGGGGCGGCGTGGAGGTGCTGCGCCGCGTCCTGGCCCGCCACCCGCAGATCCGCTTCCTGGCGCTGTCGGTGTCCGACGCCGCCGAGGACGTGATCGGCGTGGTCCGCGGCGGCGCCCGCGGCTACGTCACCAAGACCATCTCCGGCAAGGAGCTCGCCGACGCCATCGTGCGCGTCGCCGACGGCGACGCCGTGTTCTCCCCGCGCCTGGCCGGGTTCGTCCTGGACGCCTTCTCGGCGACCGACGCCCCGCCGGTGGACCCCGAGCTGGACCGCCTCACCCAGCGCGAACGCGAGGTGCTGCGGCACATCGCCCGGGGCTACGCCTACAAGGAGGTGGCCAAGGAGCTGTTCATCTCCGTCAAGACCGTGGAGACCCACGTGTCCTCGGTGCTGCGCAAGCTCCAGCTCTCCAACCGGCACGAGCTCAGCCGCTGGGCCACCGCCCGCCGACTGGTCTGACCCTTTCGGCCCCGGGGCCGTGCTGGAACACGGCCCCGGGGAGCGCGGTCAGCGCAGGGAGTCGAGCATCCGGCCGAGGAACTCCTCACCGGCCACCGCCGTGATGATCCTGGTCGGACGGCGCTCGTCCCGACCCGGGCTCAGCCGCAGGTCCGCCACGGTCATCCCGCGGGTCAGCGACCCCGACAGCTCCACCCGCACCGGCGCCTCCACGGCCTCCGTCACCAGGTGCGGGTCCACCAGCACCGCCGCCGCCAGCGGGTCGTGCATCGCGCACTGGCGCACCCCGAAGATGCCCTTGTAGAAGTCGGCGTAGAAGTCCAGGAACTCCGAGGTGCGCGCGGCCCGCACCCCCGGCACCGCCCTCAGCTCCTCCAGCCACGCACCCGTGGCCACCGTCTCCATGGTGATGTCCAGCGCCACCAGGTCCAGGTCGAACCCGGCGGCGAACACCGCCTCGGCCGCCTCCGGGTCGTTGTTGATGTTGGCCTCCACGTGCGAGGACACGTTGCCCGGCACCCGCACCGCGCCGCCCATCACCACCAGTTTGCGCACCAGCTCCGGCAGCCGCGGCTCCAGGCCCAGCGCGATCGCCAGGTTCGTCAGCGGGCCCACCGCCAGCACGTCCAGCTCACCGGGGTACTCGCGGGCCAGCCGCACCAGCAGCTCCGCGGCGCTCTCCGGCACCGGCGCCTTGGCCGGCGCGGGCAGCTCCACCCCGCCCAGCCCGTTCTCGCCGTGGACGTGCGGCGCCAGCCGCGGCTCCTGCACCAGCGGCCGGGACGCGCCCACCGCCACCGGCACCTCCGGACGCCCGTACAGCTCCAGCAGGCGCAGCGCGTTGTCCGCCGTCACCTCCACACCGCCGTTGCCGAACACCGCGCCGACCCCGACGATCTCCACCTCCGGCCGCGCCGCCAGATAGGCGAGCGCGACCGCGTCGTCGATTCCCGGATCACAGTCGACGAACACGCGCATGACACAAACCCCCGAACACAAGCGACGGCCCCCGCCCATGCGAAGGCCCCACGTCAGAGAACCAGCCTAAACGGGACGAACGTCCGATCGGGTGGCGAACGGGCGGTGATCCGGTGGTGAGGCCCGGCACGCGTCGGGCGGTGGGCGGCGGGGTGCTCCGGGGACGGCGCGCGGCACACGGCGGGCTCTGTCGCCGACCGGCCGTAACCTGGAACCCGTGTCCTCCCAAGAGCAGCTTCTCGAAGGTCTGAACGGTCCCCAGCGCGAGGCGGTCACCCACGGCGGCGGCCCGCTCCTCATCGTCGCGGGCGCCGGTTCGGGCAAGACCCGTGTCCTCACCCACCGCATCGCGTACCTGATGGCCGCCCGGGGCGTGCGACCCGGGGAGATCCTCGCGATCACGTTCACCAACAAGGCCGCCGCCGAGATGCGCGAACGCATCCAGGCGCTGCTCGGCCCGCGCGCCGCCGCCAGCATGTGGATCATGACGTTCCACTCGGCGTGCGTGCGCATCCTGCGCCGGGAGGCCCACCGCCTCGGCTACCCGAGCGGGTTCACCATCTACGACTCCGCCGACTCCGCGCGGCTCATGCAGCTGGTCTGCAAGGAGATGGACCTGGACCCCAAGCGGTTCCCGCCCAAGTCGTTCTCCGCGCAGATCTCCAACCTCAAGAACGAGCTGGTCGACTACGACACGTTCGCCGAGCAGGCCCAGACCGAGCAGGAGAAGAAGCTCGCCGAGGCCTACAAGCTCTACCAGCGCCGCCTGCACGAGGCCGGCGCCATGGACTTCGACGATCTGATCATGGTCACCGTCAACCTGCTCCAGATGTTCCCCGACGTCGCCGAGCACTACCGGCGCCGCTTCCGGCACGTCATGGTCGACGAGTACCAGGACACCAACCACGCCCAGTACACGTTCATCCGCGAACTCGTCGGGGTCGCGGAGGAGGCGCCGGTCGTCCCGCCCTCGGAGCTGTGCGTGGTCGGCGACGCGGACCAGTCCATCTACGCGTTCCGCGGCGCCACCATCCGCAACATCCTGGAGTTCGAGCGCGACTTCCCCAACGCGCGCACGATCCTGCTGGAGCAGAACTACCGCTCCACCCAGACGATCCTGTCCGCGGCCAACGCGGTCATCGAGCGCAACGAGGGCCGGCCCGCCAAGAACCTGTGGTCCGAGCAGGGGGAGGGCACGCCCATCGTCGGCTACGTCGCCGACAACGAACACGACGAGGCCGCGTTCGTGGTGGGGGAGATCGACCAACTCACCGACGACGGGTCCATCACCCCGAGCCAGGTGGCGGTGTTCTACCGGACCAACGCCCAGTCCCGGGTGTTCGAGGACGTGTTCATCCGCATGGGCCTGCCGTACAAGATCGTCGGCGGGGTGCGCTTCTACGAGCGCAAGGAGATCCGCGACGTCCTCGCCTACCTGCGGGTCCTGGCCAACCCCGAGGACACGGTCAGCCTGCGCCGCATCATCAACGTGCCCAAACGGGGCATCGGCGCCCGGGCCGAGGAGTCGCTGGAGCTGTTCGCGGCCCGCGAGCGCATCACGTTCGCCCAGGCGCTGCGCCGGGTGGACGAGGTCCCGGCGATGGCGACGCGTTCGGTGAACGCGGTCCGCAACTTCACCGCGCTGCTGGACGAGCTGGCGGCGGCGGTGGAGGGGTCCAGCCCCTCGCAGCTGGTGGAGGCGGTCCTGGACAAGACCGGGTACCTGTCCGAGCTCACCGAGTCCAAGGACATCCAGGACGAGAGCCGGGTGGAGAACCTGGAGGAGTTCGTGGACGTGGCGCGGGAGTTCGAGAACACCTTCACGGCGCTGCTGGAGGACGAGGCCGCGCTGGAGGGGGAGGAGGCGGAGGCCGCCGTCGAGGAGGGCGCCGAGCCGACCCTGGTGGACTTCCTGGAGCGGATCTCCCTGGTGGCCGACACCGACCAGCTGCCGGACGCCGACGACGAGGGCGGGGTGGTCACGCTGATGACCCTGCACTCGGCCAAGGGGCTGGAGTTCCCGGTGGTGTTCCTGACGGGTCTGGAGGACGGGGTGTTCCCGCACATGCGGACCCTGGGCGACAAGACCCAGCTGGAGGAGGAGCGCCGGCTGGCGTACGTGGGGCTGACCCGTGCGGAGCGGTTGCTGTACGTGAGCCGCGCCGCCGTGCGCAGCGCATGGGGGAGCCCGTCGTACAACCCGCCGTCGCGGTTCCTGGACGAGGTGCCGTCGTCGCTGGTGGACTGGCGGCGCGGGGACTCCCCGGTGCTGAGCGCGCCGCCGACCCTGCGCCGGGGGACTGGTGGTGGCGGGCGCTCGTCGAGCGGGTCCGGCGGGGCGGGCGGCTCGGGCGGCTTCGGCGGTGCGGGCTTCGGCAGCACCTTCGGCCGGAGCAAGGCCAAGGCGGAGGCACCGACGCTCAGCGTGGGGGATCTGGTCAACCACGACAAGTTCGGCATGGGGCGCGTCCAGCTGGTGGAGGGGACGGGCGACCGGACCAAGGCCCGCATCGACTTCGGCGCGGACATCGGGGAGAAGGACCTGATGGTGAAGTACGCGCCGATCGAGAAGCTGTGATCCGACGTCCGGAAGCCGTGACCGGGAGCTGTGATCTGACGTCCGGAGCTTTGATCTGACGTCCGATCGACTCGTCCGATCGACTTCTACGGAGGCCCACAGAGGGAGTTCTGTGGGCCTTCGTCGTTTTTGTCCGTTGGCTGTAAGCCACGACACGGGCAAGTATCGGCAAACGCGTCACGAGCACTCCGCGACGGGGGTAGTGTTGTCCAGGACCGAGCGAGACGGACGCGGATCCTTAGGGATCGGAGCGGACGGGCCGGTCCACCTCCCTTCCGAAGTGAGCGGTTCGAAGCACTGCTTCGACCATGTAAACTCGGACGGGTCGCCTCGAAAGAGGCACACGCCTTCACGGAAAACCAGAAGGTTCCGGAAAACGCCGGTTTGGCGGGACACGGAAACGCTGATAAAGTGAAGACACAACAAAGCGGAAACGCAGACGCCTTCCACGGAAGAGCGACCGGGATCAAGATGAGAGTCCGGGGCTTGTACGGGAAGGGCGGTTGCTTCTTGAGAACTCAACAGCGCGTGTTCGATTTTCTTTAAGCCAAGTTTGTTTTGGCCCCGTCACACGAACCGGTCGGTGAGACCGGCAGAGTGTGCGAGGTTCCTTTGATTGAGCCAGACATGGTTCGGTCAGGATTGCTTCTAGGTTTCCAAGCCCTTGCGGCTTGGTGTGAGACCTTTATGGAGAGTTTGATCCTGGCTCAGGACGAACGCTGGCGGCGTGCTTAACACATGCAAGTCGAGCGGTAAGGCCCTTCGGGGTACACGAGCGGCGAACGGGTGAGTAACACGTGAGCAACCTGCCCCTGACTCCGGGATAAG
>NZ_JBJJBV010000150.1:0-17339 GCF_045446735.1 Nocardiopsis protaetiae | reverse complement strand
GTTCTTGGGGGTGTTCTCGGGGGCTCGGGGAGTTCTCGGCGGAGCGCTTGGCGGACGCGTGCTCGGACCTGCTGTGTGGTGGCGGGAGGGTGGGTGGAGTTGGGGTTACTGCGTCTGGGGTGGGGGTTGTGGTTCTTCCTCCGGACACCCCCTGTGGTCGGGGAGGGCGGTGGGGGCTGGGGTTACCCCGTCTGTGGTTGGGCTTTCAAGCGAGGTCTGTGCAACCGCGGCTTCACAGTCGGAGCGTCTTTCCGTGGACCTGTGTGGTCGGGGATGTGCGCTGTGCCCCGACCCGTCCCCTGGAAAAACCCCCACCACCGGGGACGTGAGTCCAACGCGTACGCCTTTGTGGTCTGCCGAGCGTCGTACCGTGGGGACGGCTCCGCGCCCAGCCCGGGTCTGTACGTTCCCAAGGGGTGACCCGTGGAGACCAACGCGACCGTGTGCGGACCTTCAGACCGCCGTCCGCAGATGGTTGCTGTTCTGGAAACCTGCTCTTGCTGTCTCACCCCCTGGGGCCGGGGTCCAGTCCCGCTCTACCGAAACCCCCTGAGGTGGGGGCGGGAAGCCTCCTACTGCCGTCACCCCCTGCGGCGAGGGAGGCGCGACGCCCTCCGGCTGGGGCTAAGGCCCCGGGTAGGTGACCGGGCTGGGGCTGAGGCCCCGGGGAAAGTGGGCAACCCCCTGGAACCGGGACCGGAGGCCTCCTGCGGCCCTCACCCCCTGCGGCGGGGGAGGCCAGAGAGGTGACCGGGCTGGAGCTGAGGCCCCAGGTCAGGTAGGAAACCCCTATGACGAAGGCCCCGGGCAAGTGACCGGGCTGGGGCTGAGGCCCCGGGTAGGTGACCGGGCTGGGGTCGGGGTCCCGATCGGGTGGAAACCCCCTGTGGCGGGGGAGGTCACCGGTCTCGGCGGGGGAAGAGGGCGGTGAGGGCAGAGCCCAGGGCACCGAGGAGGAAGACCACGGCGAGCGGGCCCAGGACTATGTAGACCAGGCCCAGGCCGATGTTGGCTCCAATGGTGGGAGCGGTGGAGACCGACCACCAGAGGCCGCCGAACAGGGCCACCGGCAGCAGCAGGAAGGCGGCCAGCACCCAGGAGAAGGTGGCGCGGCGGGCGCGCAGCTCACGGATCACCAGCGCGCCTCCGGCCAGAGCGAGCAACAGGCCGGTGATGCCGAGGACGGGCACGGCCCACTCCGGCAGCGGGGGCGGCGTGATCGCGTAGTCCGCCTCCTGCGGCGTGATCCCCCAATTCCGGGCCTCCTCCGGCGAGGTCCAGGTGGCCCACCAGGCAGCCAGCGCGGCGCCGACCAGCAACAGGGCGGTGTACAGCGCGAACAGCGGGCGCGGAGTGCGGGGCGGGCGCGTCAGGGTCGTGTTCATGTCCCAATCTTCCCGCCTGTGGCCCGGCGGGCGCATGAGTGCCGGTACTCACGCCCCTTCCCGGAGTCCTCAGCCCCAGCCCGGTCACCTACCCGGGGCCTTAGCCACAGCCGGAGTGCGTTGCGCCTCCCCCGCCACAAGGGGTGACGGCAGTAGGAGGCCTCCCGCCCCGACCCCGGGGGGTTTCGGTAGAGCGGGACGGGACCCCGGCCCCAGGGGGTGAGACAGCAAGAGCAGGTTTCCAGGCCCTCAGCCATCTGCGGAGGGCGGTGTGCGGAGACCGCTCTCGGTCGCGTTGGTCTCCACGGGTCACCCCCTGGGAACGTACAGACCCGGGCTGGGCGCGGAGCCGTCCCCACGGTACGACGCTCGGCAGACCACAAAGGCGTACGCGTTGGACTCACGTCCCGAGTGGTGGGGGTTTTTCCAGGGGACGGGTCGGGGCACAGCGCACACCCCCGACCACACAGGTCCACGGAAAGACGCCCCGACTGCAAACCCGCGGTTGCACAGACCTCGCTTGAAAGCCCAACCACAGACGGGGTAACCCCAGCCCCCACCGCCCTCCCCGACCCCAGAGGGTGTCCGGAGGAAGAACCACCACCCCCACCCCAGGGGGTGACGGCCGCGGTCACCCGCGGCCCCAGCCCCAGACCGGAAGGCGAACCGCGGCCTCGCCCCAGTGGGTGGAGGCCGCAAGCACCGAAACCTCCGCCGCAGGGGGCAAGGGGGGTGAAGGCCACAGTCACCCGCAGCCCCGACGCCAGGGCTGACGGGAGGAAGACCCACAACCCCAACCCCAACCACCATCCCCAACCCCAAGGGGTGACGGCCGCAATGACACCCCACCCGGCCTCAAGAGTGGCACCCACAAAAAACCGCTCCGGGAACCAGGCCCCTGACAGCCCTTGCATTCAACAGACCACAAGCCTATCTTTCATGTGTAAGGACTTTCTTACACGTATAGGAAAGACATGACACAGCGCGACCCCACCGGTGACGAGCTCGTCGAGCTGTTCGCCGCGCTCGCCAACCCGGTGCGCCTGCGGATCATCGCGACGCTCCGGGGCGGCCGCGACTACGTCAGCAACCTCGCGCGCGTCATCGGCATCAGCCGCCCCCTGCTCCACATGCACCTACAGCGCCTGGAGGCCGCCGGAGTGGTCGTCGGCAGCCTGGAGCTGTCCGAGGACGGCAAGGCCATGAAGTACTTCGAGCTCGCCGACCTGGACCTGCACCTCACCCCGGACCTGATCGCCACCGCGGCCGCGAGCCTCACCGCCAAGGAGAACGCGGGCCCCACCGTCAAGGACACGAGCCCCGCCGTCAAGGGCACGAGCCCCACCGTCAAGAAGAACCAGGAGAAGCAGTAATGGACTGGCCCATCGTGATCCTCATCCTCGGCCTGCTCGCGATCGCCACCTTCGTCGGCATCGCGATCGAGGCCAGCCGGCAGGAAGCCCGCAAGATCACCATCGGCGCCGCCCGCGCCGACGAACTCCAGCGGCTGGTGGCCCGCTACGAAGAGCTGGCCGCCACCACCCTCGACGCCCAGCAGCGCACCGCCGCGGACGTCGCCGAGCTGCGCGCCCGCGCGGCCTCGATCGAGCAGATCCTCCGAACGGTGGAATGACCATGTCCGACCTGATGAGAGCACTCCTCCAAGACTCCTACGGCGAGGCCCGCGACGTCCTCGCCTTCGACGACATCCCCGTGCCCGAACCCGGCGAGGGCGAGGTCCGCGTCCGGGTGCACGCCGCCGCGCTCAACGCCGCCGACGTGTACATCATGCGCGGCAGGCCCACCATCGGCCGCCTGGCCTTCGGCCTGCCCCGGCCCCGGCAGCCGATCCGCGGCCGGGACCTGGCGGGCGTGGTCGACGCCGTCGGCCCCGGGGTGACCCGCCTGTCCGTGGGCGACCGGGTGGCCGCCGAGGGCGACGGCGCCCTCGCCGAGTACGCCTGCCTGAAGGAGACGCTGCCGGTGCGCGTGTCCGCCTCCCTGCCGCTGGCCGAGGCCGCCGCCGTGCCCCTGGCCGGGGTGACCGCCCTCCAGGCCGTGCGCGTGGGCGGGGTGAGGTCAGGCCACCGGGTGCTCGTCAACGGCGCCGCCGGCGGCGTGGGCTCCTTCACCGTTCAGCTGGCCGCCGCGAACGGGGCCGAGGTCACCGGGGTGTGCGGCGCCCGCAACGCCGAGACGGTGCTCTCCCTGGGCGCCGCCCGCGTGATCGACTACGCGGCCGAGGACTTCGTCGGCACCGGACCCTACGACGTCGTCGTCGACCTGGCCGGGAACCGGACCCTGCGCGAGCTGCGCACCGCGCTCGCCCCCGACGGCACGCTGGTGCTGTCCTCCGGGAACGGAACGCCGATGATGGGCCCGCTGTGGCGCAACGCCGCCGCGTCCCTGACCTCGCCGCTCACCGGGCGCAGGCTGCGCCCCCTCCTGGCCCGGACCAGCCGGGACGAGGTCGGGTACCTGTTCTCCCGGATCGCGCGGGGCGACCTGCGGCCCCTGATCGGCCGGACCTACCCGTTCGAGGAGGCCGTCGAAGCGCTCGCCCACGTCTCCGAGGGGCACGCCCGCGGCAAGGTCGTGGTCACTCTGCGGGAGGAGTGAGACCTCCGGGAGGCGTCAGCCCTACGGGAGGAGTGAGCCCCAGCTCCCGGGCCTTCACCCCGGCCGCGTGGCGGTTGCTCACCCCGAGCTTGCCCATCAGGTTGGACATGTGCACGCTCACCGTCTTCGCCGAGATGAACAGCCTCTCCCCGATCTCGGCGTTGCCGAGCCCCGCGGCCGCCTGCGCCAGCACCTCGGCCTCGCGGGGCGTCAGCCCCGCCGGGAGCCGCGGCCCCCGGCGCGACCCCCCGCGCGACCCCCCGACCACCGCCCGCAGCGGTTCCACGTACCGCTCGCGCAGCGGGGCGTCCGTGTCCAGCAGCCCCACGCCCTCTTCCAGCGCACCGAACAGCTCCCGCGCCCGGGCGCCCTCCCCCGCCTCGGCGGCCGCCCGGCAGGCCTCCTCCAGCAGCAGGAACTCCTCCAGGTGCAACCCCTTGCCGCGCACCATCGCCAGCGCCCGCTCCCACCGGTCCAGGCACTCGGCGGGTTCGGCCGCCAGACGCGCCCGCGCCTGGGCGCGCCGCAGCTCCCCGTACGGGGTGGTCCACCACGGCGACGGGCGCAGGAACACCCCGACCCTCCCGGCCAGCCCTTCCGCCTCCTCCACACGCCCGGCCCGCCGCAGCGCGCGCACCAGCCCGGCCAGCGGCCCCAGCCCGTTCAGCGACGACTGCGTCGGCAGCCCCTCCCCCTCCCGCGCGATCATCCGGTGCGCCGTCTCCAGCGCCGCCTCCAGGTCCCCCTCCGCGGTCAGCACCCGCAGTCCCAACTGGTCCACCGACGCGTACAGGTGCGTGTCGGTGTCCCGGACCGCCCCGGCCGACTGTTCCCAGTGCTCCCGCGCCCCCGCGATGTCCCGCTGGGCCAACCGGATCTCGGCGAGCACGAACCGGCGGGTCCCCTCGTCGAGCCGGCCCCCGGAGAACCCGGCCAGCACCTCCTCGGCCTCGCGCATCCGCCCCAGGTCCAGGAGCGCTCCGGCCGTCTCCGTCCCGGGGAGGGGCCCGCGGGTCCGGAGGATGCCCAGTTCCGCGCACCGGTCCAGGAGGTCCCGCTCCGCCCGCAGGCACTCGTGCCACTCCAGCCGGTACAGGTGGTGGACCGCGATGTTGTTCAGCCCCCGCAGTTCGGTGTCGACCATCCCCAGGTCCCGGGCCCGCGCGATCCCCTGGGTGAGCAGGGGGAGCGATCCGTCCGCGCGTCCCACTTCGAGTGCGCTGCCCAGGGTGATGAGGGCGTCGGCCTCGCTGTGCCGGTCCCCGGCGGCGCGGGCACGGTCCAGGACCTCCCGGGCGGCCCGGCCCGCCTCCTCCTCGCGTCCCTGGGGGTAGAGCAGCGCCGCCCGGGCGCCGCTGACCGCGATGTGGTCCGGGTGCCCCTCCGGCAGCAGCGCCGAGGCCTCGTCCAGCGCTTCCAGACTCTCGGCACGGCGGTGCAGGGCCTTGAGCGCCTGGGAGCGCAGCAGCAGGAACCCGGCCCTGGCGACGGGGTCCGCGGTCTGCGCCTCCCCCTCCGCCGTGTAGCGCAGCGCCTCGTGCGAGGAGCCGCCGGTCTGCACGGCCGCCCGGGCCGCGTCCAGCAGCAGCCGCCCGCGCGTGACCCCCAGCGGGGCGGTCACCGCCTCCGGGTCGGGCAGCAGCTCCCACAGCTCCAGCAGCCGCTCCACCGCCGCCAGCCGCTCGGGGTGGGCGAACGCGTCCGCCGCGTGCCCGGCCGCCGCCCACAGCGCGGCGAACGCGCGGGGGTGGTCATGCACCGCGTCGGCGTGGTGGGCCAGGCGCAGCACCCGCTCCGGTTCGGCCAGCCCGGGCACCCCCGCCTCCAGGGCGGCCACGTACCGGCGGTGGCCGCGCACCCGCTGCCCCGGGAGCAGGTCCTCGCGCACCGCCTCGGCCAGCAGCGCGTGCCCGAACCCGTAGTCCTCCCCCGCCACGCGCAGCACCCGAGCGTCGACGGCGCGGCGCAGCACCCCGTCCAGGTCGTCCTCGGAGAGGTCGGCGGCCACGGCCGCCAGCAGAGCGTGGTGCACGCGCACCCCCGACAGCGCGGCCAGGCCCAGCACCGCGCGGTCGGTGTCGGGGAGGCGGTCGACGGCGCGCAGCAGCAGGTCGCGGGAGGTGTCGGGGAGCCCGTCGTCCGGGGCGGACACCAGGGCCTCCACGAACAGGGGGCTGCCGCCGCTGCGCTCGTAGAGCAGGTCCAGCGTGCGGGGGTCGGGGCGGGCGCCGCCGCGCAGCGCGGCCGCCTGGGCGGCGACCTCCTCGCGGTCGAAGGGACCCAGGTCCAGCCGGGTGGCGCGGGCCGGGCGCTCCAGGTCGGGCAGGAGGCGGCGCAGCGGGTGGGTGCGGTGCAGGTCGTCGGTGCGGACGGTGGCCAGCAGGTGGACCGGGGCGGGGCCGAGGTTGCGCGCCAGGAAGAGGAGGAGGTCGCGGGTGGAGGCGTCGGCCCAGTGCAGGTCCTCGATCACCAGGGCCAGGCCGCCGTCGGCGGAGGTGTCCTCCAGGTAGGACAGGACGGCCTCGAACAGCCGGGTGCGGTCCTCGTCGGGCGCGGCGGCGGTCCCGAGTTCGGGGAGCAGCCGGGCGAGCGCCCCGGCCCGGGCCGGGGCGGGCGGGACCTCGCGGACCAGGTGGCGCAGGGCGGCGGCGAAGGGTGCGAAGGCGACGGTGCCGCCGCTGGTCTCCAGGCAGGCGCCGACCGCCGTGCGGGCCAGGGGCGTGCGCCCCAGGTACTCCTGGAGCAGGCGGGTCTTGCCGACCCCGGCGTCCCCGAGGACCAGGGTGGTCCGCGCGTCTCCGCGGGCGGCCAGGTCGGTTTCGGCCAGCAGGTGGGCGAGGTGGGGTCCGCGTCCGATGAACGCCGTGGGGGTGGAGGTCATGGCGTCAGTATGCCCGGGATGGCAGGGATGCCCGGGAGGCGAGAAACCCCCGCCTTTACTACATAGATCACAAACCGGACATTCGGGCGATCGGTCCAGGCATCGACCGGTCCAGGCAACGATCAGTCCAGGCCCAGTTCCCGGGCCCGCACCGCCGCCGCGTTGCGGTTGGTCACCCCGAGCTTGCCCATCAGGTTGGACATGTGCACGCTCACCGTCTTGGCCGAGATGAACAGCTTCTCGCCGATCTCCCGGTTGGTCATCCCCCGGGCCACCAGCCGCAGCACCTCCACCTCCCGCTGGGTCAGCCCCGCCGGGGCCTCCCCCGCCGCCAGGGAGCGCGGCCGGGGCAGCCCGTGCCGGCCGCGGATCCGGTCGGCCAGCTCGGCGAACAGCGTCAGCCCGCTCTCCCGCGCGGCCTCATCCACCTCCGCCAGGCGGTCGGCCGCCAGGTCGGTGCGCCCCGCCCGGGCGGCGGCGCGGGCCGCGGCCAGCAGCAGGTACATGCGCTGGAACCGGTGCTCGCGCAGCCCCGGCAGCAGGCCCTCCAGGGCCTGCGAGGCCGCGGCCGCGTCCTCGTCCGCCTGCGCCCGCGACCGGTCGCGGATCAACCGGTTCATCGGGTGCGGGATGTCCTCGGGCAACCCCCCGAGAACCTCGCGCACCCCCGCCGCCAGGTCGGCCGCCGTCTCCTCCCACCCGGGTTCGTCGCGCATCATGTCCACCACCTCGGCTACGTAGCCGAGGTTGTTCATGTGCAGGTCGTCCAGATGGGGGTTCTCCAGGTCGCCGCCGTCCAGCAGGCGCAGTGCGATGTCGGCCGCCGCGCCGAACCGCCCCTCGACCGCCGCGCGCATCATCTCCGTGAAGCGGATTGGCGTGTACTCCGACGGGGAGCTGCTCCGCTCGGGCAGCAGGCGGCGGAACTCCTCCAGGGCGGTGTCCACGCCCACGGCGTCCCGCCGGTAGAAGGCGAGCTGCTGGACCATCGACCACGTCCGGGCCCGGATCAGCCGGTCGCCCGCCCCCGGGTCCAGCAGCCGCTCGCCCTCCTCCACCCGCAGCTGGTAGAAGCGGTTCACCGCCATGGACAGGCGGAACGCCTGGCCCTGGGTGCGCGCCAGCCCCAGCTCCCCGGTGCGCTCCAGCCCGCGCCGCGCGGTGTCGTAGGCCTCCTCCACGCGCCCCGCCCCCGACAGGCTCCCGGCCAGGTTCGTCCACCCCCGCAGCTCCGCCTGCGCGTGCTCCCGGTCCCGGGCGATGGCGATGCCCTCGCGGAGCATCCGCAGCGCCCCGTCCGGGTCCTCCGGCGCGGTCAGGCTGCCCAGGGTGATGAGCGCGTCGGCCTCGCTGCCCCGGTCACCGAGTTCGCGGGCCGTGCGCAGCGCCCTCTCCGCGGCGCGCCGGGCCTGCGTGGGGTGGTTGCGCACCATGAACGTGGATGCCAGCAGCGCTCCGACCGACGCCGCGTGGGAATCGCCCCGCTCCATCACCACGAACGCGTCGGCCAGGTCCTCCAGCCCGCCGTCGCTGCCCAGCTCCTTGTAGGCGTAGGCGCGGGCGTAGCGCAGGCCCGCGATGAGCGCGCCGTTGGGCGGGGACTCCTTGAGGCCCGGCTCGTGGTAGCCGGTGACGCCCAGCTCCTCCAGGCCCTCGGTGGCGTAGTCCACCGCGCGGCGCAGCGACCCGGCCAGCAGGCACACGGTGGCGGCCAGGCGCAGCACCTCGGCGCGGGGTTCGCCCACCCGTTCGGCGGCGTCGGGGACCAGGTCCCACAGTTCCAGCACGCGTTCGAGCAGGGCCAGCCGCTCGGGGTGGGCGGCCGCCGCGGCGGCGTGCCCGGCGGCGGCCCAGGCGGTGGACAGGGCCAGCGGCTGGTCACCCCCGGCGTGGGCGTGGTGGGCCAGTTGCAGGGCGGTCTCGGCCTCCGTCAGCCCCGGGACCCCGCGCTGGAGGGCCTCGGCGTAGCGCCGGTGCACGCGGATGCGCTCCCCCGGCAGCAGGTCGGTGTAGACGGCCTCGGCGAGCAGGGCGTGCCGGAACACGTACCCGTCGGCGGTGGCGCGCAGCACCCGCGCGTCCACGGCCGAACGCAGGGCGGTGTCCAGGGCCTCCTCGCCGACCCCGGCCCGGCGGGCCACCGCCGACAGCAGGGTGTGGCCGATGCGGTCACCGGAGGCGGCGATCAGCCCGACCGCCCGGCGGGCGTCGTCGGACAGCCGGTCCACGGCGGCCGACAGCAGCTCGCGGGGCCCGTCGGGCAGCGGACCGTCCGGCCCGTCCAGGAGCGCCTCCACGAACAGGGGGTTGCCGCCGCTGCGCTCGTGCAGCAGGTCGAGGTCGGCGGGCGGGCGGCCGCGCAGGACGGCGGCCTGGGCGGCGACCTCGTCGCGGCTGAAGGGTTCGACGTCCAGGCGCGAGACCCGGGGAAGCCGTTCGATCTGGGGCAGCAGGCGGCGCAGCGGGTGGGTGCGGTGCAGGTCGTCGGTGCGCACCGTGGCCACCAGGTGGACCGGGGCCTCCCCCAGGTTGCGCAGCAGGAACACCAGCAGGTCGCGGGTGGAGGCGTCGGCCCAGTGCAGGTCCTCCACGACCGCGAGCAGCCCGCCCCCGCGCGCCTGTTCCTCCAGGAAGGTGAGGACGGACTCGAACAGCCGCGCCCGGCCGGTGTCGTCGGCGCCCGGGACGGGGCCGGTCCCGGGGACCGGGCCGGTGCCGCCGGGGCCACCGGGGCCACCGGCACCGCCGTCGCGCGGGTCGCGGGACAGGTCCCGCAGCAGCGCGGTGAAGGGCGCGAAGGGGATGCCGTCGCCGCCGAGTTCGAGGCAGCCGCCGACGGCGGTGCGGCCCAGCGGTGTGCGGTCCCGGTACTCGTCGATGAGCCGGGTCTTGCCGATCCCGGCGTCGCCGCAGACCAGCAGGGCCCGGGCGCCCTCGGCGCGGACGCGGTGGGCGTCCTCGACGAGGGCGGCGAGCTGGCGGTCACGGCCGATGAACACGGGGCGGGGGGAATCGTCCTGCATTCCGCCACAGTACGGTGTTCCGCCCGCCCCGTGCCGCACCCCGCGCATGATCAGGCGCATGCCCGCGAGCGCGGCCGCACCGGGGCGGGCGCGACGGCGCCCCGCACCCGGGGCGGGCGCGGGGCGCGGTGGTGGCAGTGGCGGTGGCGGTCAGAAGCGGAAGACCAGCTCGGCGGCGACCCAGACGTCGATCACCCCGCACCACTCGGCGAAGGAGCGGGACACCAGGCGGTCCTTCCACAGGTGGTAGAAGTCCCAGAAGCCGTGCAGGAGCCAGCCAGCCGCGATCAGGTAGCGGGCCGCCTCGGGGTCGACCGCCAGGCCGATCAGCCCCAGCCCGCCGAAGAACAGCATGCCCAGCGCCTGGACCCGGTACGTGCCCGAGCGGAACAGGTGCCCGTCCAGCACCGACCAGACCAGGACCAGCAGGGCCAGGGCGGTGAAGACCGTGGAGGGGGCGACGAGCTCGGCGGCCCGCAGGACCGTGACCACCACGAAGGAGGACAGGACCAGGGGCCAGGTGAGGTACCGGTACCGCTCCCCCACCTTGGCCATGAGCAGGTAGATGAGGGGCAGCAGCGGGAGGATGTCGGCGTAGACGTACGCGGAGCCGATGCCCTCGCCGCCGTCGCCGAAGGCGACCGCGGCGAGCAGCGCCACCACGGTGGGCCAGCGGGCGAGCAGGAAGCGGCCGGCCCGGCGGGCCCGTGTCTCCGCGGGCCGGTCGGCCCGCCCGTCGGCCGGGGTGTCGTGCGTGGTGTCATCCACAGTGCTGTTCGATCGGGGGTCGGTCTCGTGCGCGTTCACGGGGGCCTCCTCGGTGTCGCCCTCCTGTACCCGGAGGGGGTATCCGTCGTCGTGTCTCCAGACTCCTCCCGGCGGGCCGCGCCCGGTAGTGCCGGACCACCGGCATCGGCGTGCGGGTGTCACCCGTGCGCATGACATCCGTCATGCGGGCCCGGTACGGCCCCTGCCACGGGCCGGGGGCCGCTGCGACAATGGCCCGGTGAGCACGAACGGCCCGGTGAACACAGCCGACACCGACGACCGGCCCGGCGACGGGTTCGGGGCCGACGACGGGCCCGGGACCGGCGGCCTGCGCCGGTTCACCTGGTGGAGCCTGGCCGGGGTCACCGTGGCCTTCATCGTCCCGGTGCTGGCCCCGCGCCTGTGGGCCCCGGACCTGTCGCCGTGGGCGACGGCCGCCGGGCTGCTGGGGCTGGCCGCGGTCTCGGTCTGTGTGGTGGCGCTGTTCGGCCGCCGTCTGGCCCGCGGGGCCGACGGCCCCTTCCCCACCGCGTGGGCGGCGGTCGGATGGGCGGGCGCGGTGGTCACCGCGCTGGTGCTGTGGCCCCGCGGCGACGAGCTGTGGTCGGTGCTCCCGGCGACGATGGCCGCGCCCGTGGCGGTGTTCCTGCGACCGCGCCGGGCCTGGGCGTTCGTCGTCGCGGTCGCGCTCGCCCTGGCCGTTCCCGGGCTGGTGCGCGGCTCGGGCGCGTTCGATGCGCTGTTCCCGCCCGGGCTGACGCTGGTCGTGGCCTGGACGGTGCTGGGTCTGCTGTGGACCTGGGACGTCGCCGAACGCCTCGACGAGTCCCGCCGCCTGGCCGGCCGGCTGGCGGTCGCCCGGGAGCGGCTGCGGTTCGCCGCCGAGCTGCACGACGTGCAGGGCCACCACCTCCAGGTGATCGCGCTCAAGGCCCAGCTGGCCGCCCGGCTGGCCGAGGCCGACCCGGCGCGGGCCGCCGGGGAGATGCGGGAGGTCGCGGGGCTGGCCGCCGACGCGCTGCGCGACACCCGGGCCGTGGTCCGGGGCTACCGGCGCACCTCGCTGGAGCGGGAGGTCGCCAACGCCGCCAGGGTCCTGGACGCCGCCGGTATCCGGGTGCGCTCGGAGGTGGAGGCCCTCGACGGCGGCACCGACGAGGCGCGGGGGCTGCTGGGGCTGGTGGTGCGCGAGGCGACCACCAACGTGCTGCGGCACAGCCGGGCGGGCGAGGTGGAGATCGCCCTGCGCCCCGACGGCGGCGGCGTCCGGCTGCGGGTCGCCAACGACGGCGCCGACCCCGCCGCGGGCGGCGACGGCACCGGGCTGAGCTCCCTGGCCGAGCGGGTCGGGGCCGCCGGGGGCACACTGACACGGGACACCACGGGCGGCCGGTTCACCGTGACCGTCACCCTGCCCTGGGAGGGGAACGGATGAGCATCCGGCTGCTGGTCGCCGACGACGAGGACCTGCTGCGCGGCGCCCTGGCCGCCCTGCTCGGGCTGGAGCCGGACCTGGAGGTCGTGGCGCAGGCCGCCACCTCCACCGACGCGGTGCGGCTGGCCCGCGCGCACCGGCCCGACATCGCGGTCCTGGACCTGGAGATGCCCCCGGCGGACGGGCTGCGGGCCGCCGAGGAGATCCGGGAGGACCCCGGCTGCCGGGTGGTGCTGGTGACCCGGCACGCCCGGCCCGGGGTGCTGCGCCGCGCCCTGCGGGCCGGGGCGAGCGGGTTCGTGCCCAAGACCACCCCGGCCGAGCGGCTCGCCGAGATCCTGCGGGAGGTGGCGGCGGGCCGCCGGTACGTGGACCCCGACATCGCCGCGTCCGCGCTCACCGAGGACGACTGCCCGCTCGGGGAGCGGGAGCTGGAGGTGCTGCGGCACTCGCGGGACGGGGCGTCCGTCAACGAGATCGCCGCCCGGGTGCACCTGGCGCCCGGGACGGTGCGCAACTACCTGTCGTCGGCGATGGGCAAGCTGGGGGCGGCGTCCCGGCACGCGGCCGCCCACCGCGCCTGGGAGGAGGGCTGGATCTAGGACCCGGCCGGTGGGCCCGGACGGGGCCGGGGCCCGGCGGGTCGTCGCTGGATCCAGGGTCTGCCCGGTGGCCCCGGACGGAGCCGGGGTCCCGGCCCCGGCGGGTCGTCGGCGGTCACCCGCACCGGACCGGGACCCGGCCCCCGGCCCGGGCAGGTGAGCGGCGGCCATCCGCCTCGGGCGGGGCGGCGTCGGCCGTCCTCTTCGAACGTGCCCAGGGCACCGACCCGGGCTGATCGGGTCCGGCCGCCCGCCTCGGGAGCGGGCGGCGGCGGGGCGGCGGCAGCTCGCCTCGGGCACCGACCCGGGTCGACCGGCTCCGGCCGCCCGTTTCGGACCCCGGCCCGGCGCGACGGGGCCGGATCAGCTCCGGCCGTCGTTCTCGGCCTCGGGCGCGGGGGTGCGGGGTTCGGCCGCGGTGCGGTGGGCCCCCGCCTCGCGCGGCATCCACACCAGCACCACGACCACCCCGGCGAGCCCGCAGCACAGCGACACCAGCGCCGCCGTGTGCAGCCCCGCCAGGAACGCCTCCTTGGCCGGGGCCAGCAGCACCCGCCCCGCCTCGCCCAGGCCGCGCGCCACCGCAAGGGTGGCCTCGATCGACTCGCCCGCCGCGTGCAGCCCCGGGCCGCTCAGGTGCGCGGCGGCGCCCTCCTCGGTGGCGGCCACCTCCTCCAGGGTCGGGGTGATGCCCGCCCGGTAGCGGAAGGAGATCACCGCGCCCAGCACCGCGACGCCCATCGCGGTGGCCACCTGGCGCACGGTGTTCTGCATCGCCGAGGCCGCCCCCGCCTTGCCCGGCGGCACCGACGAGACGATCGCGTCGGTGGACGGGGTGAGGACCACCGCCATGGCGCTGGCCTGGGTGAAGAAGAAGATCAGGATGAGCCAGATCGGGGTGTCGACCGCCAGCAGGGTGAAGAACGCCATGCTGGCGCAGACGACGAGGATGCCGGTGGCTGCGACCGCCCGCGGCCCGAACCGGTGGACCAGGTTCGGGCTGAGCGGGGCCAGGACCATCTGCCCGACCGCCGCCGGGAGCACCAGCAGCCCGGCGACGAACGGGGTGAACTCCCGCACGCTCTGCCAGTAGAAGCTCATGAAGAAGATGAGCCCGGACATGCTGAAGAACATCAGCATGATGGTGGCCATGGCGACGCTGAACCGGGGGTTCTTGAAGAACCGCACGTCCAGCGACGGGTTCGCGGTGCGCGACTCGTGGAACAGGAACAGGGCGACGACCGCCAGGCCGCCCAGCAGCGCGCCCCACACGTCGGGGTCGGCCAGGGAGGAGCGCTCACCCGCGGTGATGATCCCGTAGATGAGCAGCACCAGGCCCGGGATGGACAGCAGCACGCCGAGCACGTCCAGGCGGCCGGGGGCCTCGTCCTTGGACTCCGGGACGAGGAAGTACATCAGTGCCAGGCCCAGCAGCACGAACGGCACGTTGACGAGGAAGATCGACCCCCACCAGAAGTTCTCCAGCAGCAGGCCGCCCGCCGACGGCCCGATCGCCATGGCCAGGCCCACCGAACCCGACCACAGGCCGATGGCGCGGCCGCGCTCCTCGGGCGGGAAGATGTTCGTGATGACCGACAGGGTCTGCGGCATCACCATGGCCGCGCCGAACCCCATGACGGCGCGGGCGGCGATGAGCTGCTCGGGGCTCTGGGAGTAGGCGGACAGCGCGGAGGCGGCGCCGAACACCACCAGGCCCGCGGTGATCATCCGCCGCCGCCCCCACCGGTCGCCCAGGACGCCGAAGGTGAACAGCAGGCCGGCGAAGACCAGGGTGTAGGAGTTGATCGCCCAGGCCAGCTCGGACTGGCTGGCGCCCACGCCGAGTTCGGGGTCGGAGAGGGTGCGCAGGGCGACGTTGAGGATGGTGTTGTCCGCGACGAGCACCAGCAGGCAGATGATGAGGACCGCCAGCCCGCCCCACCGCCGTCGATAAGCCGTCCCAGCGTCCACGCGAGCACCTTCATTCCACACGAGCCGGTCCGCGCCCCGGGGCCGATGCCCCGTCTGACCGGAATCGTCATGGTAGCGGCCGGGGTGGACGGTTCCGCGGCGCACTCCCGATGATCGGATGTGCCCGTGCCGGGTCGTCGGGTGTGCCGTGCCGGGTGCGGGCGGCGCCGGGGGCGCCGGGCCGGGATGCCGGGGGTGTCGCACCGGGCTGCCGACCGTGACGCACGCCCGTCCGAGAGGCGGGGGTGCGGGGGAAGTTCCCGGTGCCGGTTCCGGTTGTATCCCGAAGGAAGCGGACGCGCGCGGCCGTGCGATGATGCACACACGGCACGCGGGCGGGGCCCTTCCCACCGCCGACGGCGGCGGCCCGAGCCCGACCCGCCCCCGGCCCCTCACGGGGCCGCACACCGCCGCGTCCGCGCGGCGCACATCTATTTCGTCCACACGTCCGGGGACACCCACGCGGTGCTTCGAGACAACGGAGGAAGACAACATGAGCACCACTGACAAGACCCCCTCCGCCCTGTACGGCGGGGTCACCAACCGGCGCGTCACCATCCGCGACCTGGCCGCCGCCAAGCGGCGCGGCGAGGCCTGGCCGATGCTGACCGCCTACGACGCGCTCACCGCCCGGGTGTTCGACGACGCGGGCATCCCCGTGCTCCTCGTCGGCGACTCGGCGGCCAACGTCGTGTACGGCTACGACACCACCGTCCCGATCTCCGTGGACGAGCTGGTGCCCCTCACCGCCGCGGTGTCCCGCTCCACCAAGCGGGCGCTGGTGGTGGCGGACCTGCCGTTCGGCTCCTACCAGGCCTCCCCCGAGCAGGCCCTGGCCACCGCCTCCCGGTTCATGAAGGAGGGCGGCGCCCAGGCCGTGAAGCTGGAGGGCGGCCACGCCGTCGCCCGGCAGGTGGAACTGCTGGTGTCGGCGGGCATCCCGGTGATGGCGCACCTGGGCCTGACCCCCCAGTCGGTGAACACGCTGGGCGGGTACCGGGTGCAGGGCCGCGGCGAGGCCGCCGCCGGGCTGCTCAAGGACGCCAAGGAGCTGGAGCGGGCGGGCGCGTTCGCGGTCGTGCTGGAGTGCGTGCCCAGCGACCTGGCCGCGCAGGTCACCGAGCAGCTGGACATCCCGACCATCGGGATCGGGGCGGGCAAGGCCACCGACGCCCAGGTGCTGGTGTGGCAGGACATGGCCGGGCTGAGCCCGCGGGTGGCCAAGTTCGTCAAGACCTACGCCAACCTGCACGAGACGCTGCGCGACGCGGCGTCGACGTTCGCCGACGAGGTCGTCAACGGGGTCTTCCCCGACGCCGAGCACTCGTACGCGAGCTGATCCCTCCGGGGGTCCTCTTCTCCACCGGACGCCGGCCGGGGCACCCGCCCCGGCCGGCGTTCGCCGTTCCGGGCCGGTGAGGCGGAAAGAGCGCGGACGGCCGCGGGGCGCGGCGGGAGCGCCCCCGGGCGGGCTCTCCCGGGATCGGCGGCCGAAGCGGGCGCGGCCTGAAGGCATGGGGTACGGACGGCGGTCGCCGTCCCCGGCGGGGCCGCCATGCGCACGGCGGCGAGGGCGGGGACGGGGGCGGGGGGCGGGGACGGCGACACGGCGGAGCCGTCCGGAGCGGGGGCCGTCCGGAGCGGGCGGCGGCCGGAGTGCACGGGTGCGAGGGGACGGCCGAGACGCGCAGAGCACAGGTTGCGAGGCACGCGGGTGTCGGCGGGTGCGGGGCGCGCGGTTCGGGGCGCGCGGTTCGGGGCGGGAGGGTGTTGGATTCATGTGAGGCAGGCCACGAACCGAACCGTACTCGGTAGTAGAGTCGCCTCATATCCCAGCACCTACGCGGGCCGGGGCACCCGGCCCTTGGGAGGACGCATGCGCATCTCGATGCCGCTCCAGTACGCGGGCGAGCCCAAGGCCGCGGTCGACCAGATCGTCGAACTGGAGAAGGCCGGACTGGACACCGTGTGGGTCGCCGAGGCGTACGGCTTCGACGCCCCCACCCTCATGGGCTACATCGCCGCCCGCACCGAGACCGTCAACATCGGTTCGGCGATCCTGCCCCTGTACAGCCGCACCCCCACCCTCATCGCGATGACCGCCGCCGGGCTCGACGACTTGTCCGGCGGCCGGGCCATCCTCGGCCTGGGCGCCAGCGGCCCGCAGGTCATCGAGGGCTTCCACGGCGTCCCCTACGTCAAGCCGCTGGCCCGCACCCGCGACACCATCGAGATCTGCCGCAAGGTGTGGAAGCGCGAGGAGCGCCTCACCCACGACGGCCCCGTGTTCCAGCTGCCGCTGCCCGCCGAGCGGGGCACCGGCCTGGGCAAGCCGCTCAAGATCATCAACCACCCGGTGCGTTCGGAGATCCCGATCTACGTGGCGTCCCTGGGCATCAAGAACGTGGAGATGACCGCCGAGATCGCCGACGGCTGGCTCCCCCACCTGTTCATCCCCGAGAAGGCCGACACCGTGTGGGGCGAGGCGCTGTCCGCGGGCAGGGGCAAGCGCGACGCGTCGCTGGGCGGGCTGGAGATCGCCGCGGGCGGCCTGCTCGCCATCGGCGAGGGCGAGGACACCAAGAAGCTGCTCGACTTCGTGCGGCCGATGATCGCCCTGTACGTCGGCGGCATGGGCGCCAAGGGCAAGAACTT
>NZ_JBJJBV010000015.1:0-46482 GCF_045446735.1 Nocardiopsis protaetiae | reverse complement strand
CCATTCCTCGACCAGGATGCGGTTGAACCGCTCGACCTTGCCGTTGGTCTGGGGACGGTAGGGGCGGGTGCGCTTGTGCTTGATGCCCTGGCCGGCCAGCAGGTCCCGCCAGGCGTGGGACTTGTAGCAGGACCCGTTGTCGGTCAGCACCCGCTCCACGACGATGCCCACCGACGCGAAGTAGGCGGCCGCGCGTTCCCAGAACCCGGTGGCGGTCTCCTTCTTCTCATCGGCCAGGATCTCGCAGTAGGCCAGGCGGGAGTGGTCGTCCACGGCGTTGTGCAGGTAGGCGTACCCGGCCCGGGAGCGGTTCTTGCGCCCCCGGGCGCGGCCCAGCATCTTGTGGCCGCCGCCGTCGGGGATGTTGCCGAGCTTCTTGATGTCCACGTGGACCAGCTCGCCGGGCCGCTCGCGTTCGTAGCGGCGCACCACACGGCCGGTGGCCCGGTCCAGGTGGGTGAGGCGGGCGCACTTGTAGCGGGTCAGGATGCGGTGGACGGTGGAGGCGTGCATGCGCAGGTGGCCGCCGATGCGGGCCGGTCCCCACCGCTTGAGGATGCGGAGTTTGATGATCCGGCGTTCGCGGCGGGTGGGGGTGCGCCGGGGGCTGTGGTGGGGGCGGCTGGAGGTGTCGTGCATGCCGGGCTCGCCGAGGGTCCGGTAGCGGTCGGCCCAGCGTTTGGCGGTGGTGGGGCTGGTCTGGAAGCGTTCGGCGGCCCGGCGCAGCGGCCAGCCCCGGTCGACGACGCAGCGGGCCAGGGCGAGGCGGCCCGCGGGTGTGAGGGTGGCGTTGGCGTGGGTAGTGTGGGGCATCGAGGGCCTTCCGGTCCGGTGGTAGATGTCGCAATCCACACCGATACCGGAGGCCCTCTTCGTGTGTGTCAGGCGGGGTGGGTGTTACCAACCTCCGTGGTCAGTACACCTAGGTGGTTGGTGCCGAAGGTGAGCTCGAACCCGTCGGCGGTGGTCCGCCGCTCGGGCACGTTCATCACCCCCGCGTTGTTGAACAGCAGGTCGACGGTGCCTTCGGCGGCCAGGGGCGCGGTGGCCCCGGCGATCGAGGCCAGGGAGCCCAGGTCGACCACCAGGGTGTCCGGGGCCGCTCCGGGGTGCGCGGCGCGCAGTTCGGCGGCGGCGTGTTCGAGCTTCTCGGGGCTGCGCCCGGCCAGCACGAGGTGGGCGCCGTGGCCGGCCAGGACGCGGGCGGTCTCCAGGCCGATGCCACCGCTGCCGCCGGTGATGAGCGCGGTCCTGCCGGTCAGGTCGCCGATGTCGGCGGGGGTCCAGTGGGCGGCGGCGCGGGTGGCGTGCATGTCATCCTCCAAAATGAATGTTCATTCAATGGCTTCGAGTGTGCACCCGCGTGGAGCATCTGTCAATGAACGTTCATTCAATTCAGGGTGGGGTGGGTCACCAGGCCTCCGCCTCCCCGGTCAGCGCAGGCGGAGCAGCCCCGCGGCGGTGCCCCCGAACCCCGCCCGCCGGTAGAACTCCTCCAGGTGCGGTTCGAAGTCCACGTGCACCCACTCCACGCCCAGCTCCCGCAGGTCCGCCACCAGCGCCGCGACCACCCGGCCGCCCACGCCCCGGCGCTGCGCGGCCGGGGCGACGGCGGTGTCCAGCAGGAACGCGTGCCCGCCCCCGTCCCAGACCGCGTGCGCGAACCCGACCAGGTCCGGGCCGTGGAACTCCCCGGCCCAGGAGCGGCTGTGCCGCCGCAGCCGCTCGCCCCAGGGCACGAGCGCGTACGGGTGCCCGAACGCCGCGGCGTGCAACCGCGACACCCGCGCGTCGTCGACCGGGAAGCGCACCCGCAGCTCGGGTCCGGGCACGGGGGAGCCCCCGCCCATCAGGCGCCCAGGGAGCGCTTGAGGATCTTGCCCATGTCGTTGCGCGGCAGCGCCGCCACCACCCGCAGGGCGCGCGGCCGCTTGTGCGGGGCGAGCTCGGCGGCCACCAGGTCCGCCAGCTCCTCCAGCGAGGGCGCCTCGCCGCGCGGCACCACCCAGGCCACCACCCGCTCGCCCAGGTCCGGGTCCGGCTCCCCGGTCACCGCCGCCTCCGCGACCGCCGGGTGCGCCAGCAGGACGTTCTCGATCTCCCCGGCGCCGATCTTGTACCCGCCGCTCTTGATCAGGTCGGTGCTCTTGCGCCCCACCAGCCGCACCGCGCCGTCCGGTGCCCGCACCGCCATGTCGCCGGTGCGGAACCAGCCGTCGGCGGTCATCGCCTCGGCCGTCGCCTCGGGCCGGTTCAGGTAGCCGGTGAACAGGTTCGGCCCGCGCACCTGGACCTCGCCCACCGCCTCCGGGTCGCCCGGCGCCAGCGGGGTCCCGTCCTCCTCGACCAGCCGCAGCTCCACCCCGGCCAGCGGGGTGCCCACCCCGCCCGGCGCGGAGCCGTCCCCGGGGCGGACCGACGTGTTCATCAGGGTCTCCGACATCCCGTACCGCTCGACCACCCGGTGCCCGGTGGCCGCCGTCAGCCGTTCGTGGTCGGGCAGCGGCAGCGCCGCCGAGCCCGACACCAGCAGGCGCGCCCCCGCCAGGGCCGCGGCGAGCTCCGGGTCGCCGCCCACGGCCAGCGCCAGGCGGTGGTACATCGTCGGCACCCCGAACAGCAGGGTCCCGCCGCCGCGCAGCGCCGCGGCCACCGTCGACGGCTCGAACCGGCCGGTGTGGTGCAGCGTCCCGCCCCGGCGCAGCGGGCCGAGCACCCCCAGCACCAGGCCGTGCACGTGGAACAGCGGCAGGGCGTGGACCAGCACGTCCTCGTCCGTCCACGACCACGCCAGGGCGAGCGCGTCCAGGGTCGCGGCCACCGCCCGGCGCGGCAGCAGCACGCCCTTGGGCGCGCCGGTGGTGCCGGAGGTGTAGACGATCAGCGCGGTCGACTCCTCGTCGACCTCCCGGCGCGGCGGCACGGCGGCGGGGGCGTCGGGGTCGGGGGAGGCGTCCACGTCGACCCGGCGCAGCCCGCGCAGCGCCTCGGGCAGCTCGGCGCCGGGCGGGGCCAGCACCAGGTCGGGGGCGCTGTCGCCGACGATGTGCGCCAGCTCCGCGCTGCCCGACTTCGGGTTCAGCGGCACCGCCGCCACCCCGGCCAGGAGCGCCGCCACCACGGCCACACACGTCTCCAGGGTGGGGAGCGCCCACACGGCGACCCGCCCGCCCGCGGGCAGCTCCGCGGCCAGCCGGGAGGCGGCCGCGGACAGGCCGCGGTAGGTGAGGGAGCGGTCGCCGAAGACCAGGGCGGTCCGGTCGACGGGATCGACGACGAGCGGGAGCACGGCGGGTTCCTTCCCGGAAGCGACAGGGGATCGTCCCATCTCTATCGCACCCGGGGTCTCCGCTCCGTCCGCGCCCCGGCCCCAGGGCGTGTGGGATCGGAGACAGTGGCGGGACCGCCGCGCCGGGGACGGTGCCCTGACTTACAGGGCCCGGCCCGTCAGGCGGCGCCCGGTGACCTCCGCGGCGGCGATCCGCACGTGCACGGAGCCCCGGCGGTCGGCCCAGCTCGCCAGCGGGGACACGGCCCGCAGCACGGCCTCCTCGTCCGGGTCGCCCACCACCCGCCCGTGCCCGGTCACCAGGACGCTCCACCCCTCGCTCAGGGTCTCGTCGATCCGGTCGACCTCGAAGGAGACCGGCCCCTGGGCGTGGGCGGCGATCACCCCGTCCGGGGAGGTGCGCACCAGCACCCCGCTCCCGTCCCACACGTAGTTGACCGGCAGCACGGTGGGCGCCGCACCGGGCCCGGCGGAGAACGCGATCCGGCCCACCCCGCCGGGGGCGATCAGGTCCTCGCACTCGGCCCGGGAGAGCACCCACAGGTCGTGGTGCGGGAAGGCGGTGGCCGCCACCCCCGGCGGGATCCCCGAGGCCGAGCCCAGCAGCTCCTCCGGGGAGGTGCGCAGGGCCATCGCCAGCCGGTAGAGCGCCGAACGCGTCAGCACCGGCGGATGCTCTTCGAGGTAGCCCACGTACCCGGGGTCCATCCCGGCGCGCAGGGCCACGTCCTCACGGGTCAGTCCCAGGCTCGTTCTGCGGTGCACCACCCGGCGGCAGAAGTCCCCTCCGGGCGCGGTGGACACGTGTGCCTCCGATGCCTCCGACATCTCCCCTCCGAACCCGGCCGACGGCCGCGGTGTTCGTCCCCGTGGACCTTCAGTGTCACCACGGGCACAGGGCCCTGAACAGGGACCTTCGACCTATGTCGGCGGCGATCGTCCCTCACCCGGGCGGCGAGGTCCACGACCCGCCCGGCGGCACGGTGGCGCGGTGCCCCCGCACGTCGACGGTGATCGGCGCCCGCCCCGACTCCGGCACCGCGACGGTGGCCCGGTCGCCGCGCACCCGCACCCGGACGCCCCAGTGGCCCCGGTAGCGCAGCTCGAACGCCGTCTCCGCGAGCTCGGGCGGCAGCAGCGGATCCAGGTACAGCACCCCATCGCGCACCTCCAACCCCGTGAAGCACCGGGTGAGCAGGTCGATGGTGCTCACCATCGCGCCCAGGTGGATCCCCTCGGCGGTGGTGCCGCCCTGGACGTCGTCGATGTCCGAGCGCAGCGCCTCCCGGAAGAACCGCCACGACGCGCGCCGGTCCCTCCGCGCCGACACCCAGGAGTGCACGACCGAGCTCAGCGTCGAGCCGTGCGAGGTGCGCCGCATGTAGTAGTCGATGGTGCGCGGGATCAGCCCCGGGTCGGCCTCGTACCCCAGGTGGTGCAGGACCCCGGTGACCTCCGCGGGCGAGAGCAGGAAGAACAGCATGAGCACGTCGGCCTGCTTGGAGGCCTTGTACCGGTTGCAGGTGTCGCCTTCGGCCTCCAGGATCCGGTCCAGCCTGCGGATGTCGCCGTACCGCTCCCGGTAGCCGTCCCAGTCCAGTTCCTCCAGCTCCCCGTAGCCCGCGAACTGGCTGACGACCCCCTCGTGGAAGGGCACGTACAGGCGGCGCGACACCGTCTCGAACCGCTCCACCTCCTCCGGGGCCAGCCCCAGGTGCTCGCGCAGGTCGCGGGCGCGCGCCGCGGGCAGCGCGTCCAGCACGTCCAGGGCGCGCGACAGCAGCCACGACGCCAGGACGTTGGTGTAGGCGTTGTCGTCCAGCCCCGGCTCCTCCCGGTCCGGGTACCCGTCGTGGTACTCGTCCGGGCCCATGACCCCGCGGATGCGGTACCGGTCCAGGGCCTTGTCGTGGACGGCCAGATCGGCGAAGGCCCGGGCGACCTCCAGCAGCGGCTCCGCGCCGGCCTCGCACAGGAACCCCGTGTCGCCGGTGGCCTGGTAGTGGCGCCACACGTTCACGCCGACGGCCAGGCCGACGTGGCGCTGCAACCGGGAGTGGTCCGGCACCCACCGCCCCGACCGGGGGTTGAGGTGGACGCTCTGGGACTCCTCCCGCCCGTCGCTCCCGCTCTGCCAGGGGAACAGCGCGCCGCGCACCCCGCACGCGCGGGCCCCGTCCCGGGCCGCGGGCAGGCGGCGCGCCCGGTAGCGCAGCGTTCCGCGGGAGACCTCGGGCAGGCGCAGGTCCAGGAAGGGCAGGACGAACAGCTCGTCCCAGAAGACGTGCCCCCGGTAGGCCTCCCCGTGCAGGCCCCGGGCGGGCACACCCGCGTCCAGGTCCGCGGTGTGCGGCGACAGCGTCTGCAAGAGGTGGAACAGGTGCAGGTTGAGGATGCGCTGGTCCTCCTCGTCGCCCACGTCCACCGAGCAGGCGCGCCACAGGCGGTGCCAGGCCGTGGTGTGCCGCTCCAGCAGGGCGTCGAACCCGGCGGCGCGGGCCAGGCACGCGCGGGCGGCGGTCAGCGGGTCGGCGGCGGCGTGGTCGCGCGAGGTGCACAGGGCGACGGTCTTCTCCACGGTCACGGGCTCCCCGGCGGTGACCTCCAGGGCGAGGTCGACCCCGATCCGTGTGCCGGGGGTGTGCCGCTCCCGCCCTCCCCGGGCGTCTCTCGTGCCTCCGGCTCCCCCCGCCCCACCGGTGTCCCCGGCGTCCTGAGGCCCACTCACGCCCCTGATGTCCCTGGCGTCCTGGGCGTCCCTTGCCTCACCGGTGTCCCCGGCGCCTCGGACATCTCTTGTGCCACTGGAGACTCCGGTGTCCCCGGGCTCCCCGGTATCCCCCGCGGCCCTGGTGTCCCTGGCGGTATCGGCGTTCGCGGCGGGCACGGGGGAGTACGCGGCGGGCGGGCCCGAGGTGACCCGGGTGCGGGCGGCCAGCGCGATGCCGATCCGCGACCGCGCGGTGGTGCAGCGCAGCCACACCGTGTCCTCCCCGTCCTCCCCGTCCGCGCAGGCGTCCCCGGGGACCAGGTGCCGCGAGGCCAGCCCCCGGTACCGGGCCACCCCGGTGTTGGCGACGTCCCCGTCCAGCTCCGAGCGGACCACCAGGGTCCCCGACCAGTCCACCGGGACGAACGTGGTCTCCAGCGCGGCCAGGTGCGGGTCGTCCATGGACACCAGGCGGTGCTGCACCACCCGGGTGCGGAGCCCCGGCGGGCCCGCCTCGAAGGCCCGGGTCAGCACCCCGCGCCGCATGTCCAGCTCCAGGCGCACCCCCTCCCCGGGGCCGGTGAACCACGCGCCGTCCCCCGCCCGGAAGGTCAGCGGCAGCCAGTTCGGGGCGTTGACCATGTCCTCGTTCTCGACCTCCCGGCCCGCGACCTCCGACACCGCCCGGTCGAAGCACCCGGCCAGGTAGGTGCCCGGGTAGTGCTCCCCGTCGGCCCGTGCCTCCGGATCGGCGCCGCGGGTGGCGAAGACCCCGTTGCCGAGCGTGCACAGCGCCTCCCGCAGCCCCGTGCGCCCGGGGTCGGCCCCCTCGTAGACCAGGGTCCAGCGGCTCATCGGTTCTCCTGTCCCCTCTCCGGGCCGCCGGTCCCCCCGACGGCGATCACCGCGTCGGCGCCGCGCCGGTACAGCTCCGCGGCCCGGCCCCCGTGGTCGACCCCGACCACGAACCCGAACCCGCCGCGCACCCCCGCCTCCACCCCGGCGAACGCGTCCTCCACCACCGCCGCCCGGCCGGGGGCGACCCCCAGCCGCCGGGCCGCCTCCAGGAACAGGTCGGGGGCGGGTTTGCCGGCCAGCCCCGACCGGGCGGCGTCCACACCGTCCACCCGGACGTCGAACAGGTCCGCCACCCCCGCCGCGCGCAGCACCTCGGCGCAGTTGCGGCTGGCCGACACCGCCGCCGTCGCGCACCCGCGTTCGCGCAGGCCGCGGATGATCGCGACCACCACGGGGAACGCGGAGGTCCCGGAGCGGCGCAGGGCCTGGAGGAAGTGGCGGTCCTTGCGCGCCCCCAGCGACGCCACCGTGTCCCCGGCGCCCCGTTCGGGCACCCGGATGCCCCGCGAGGCGAGGAAGGCGCGCACCCCGTCGAGCCGGGACCGCCCGTCGACGAACCGCACGTAGTCCTCGCGTTCGTCGAACGGCGCGAACCGGCCCTGGCCGCCGGTGCCGTTCGTACGGGCGCGCTCGCTCAGGAAGGCGTCGAACAGCCGCTTCCAGGCCGCGGCGTGCACCCGCGCGGTGTCGGTGACCACCCCGTCCACGTCGAACAGCACCGTCTCGATGTGGTCGGGCCAGGCCACCGGCCCGGGTTCGGCCACGGCGACCACCTCCTCGGTTCCGGAAGCGCGGTGGCCCCGGGTCTCCACTCGGGTCTTCAGAGGCCCCGGGTCTCCAGACCACGCGAGGCCGCACCCGGTGTCAAGGGCCGTCCGGCCCGGTCCCCGCGGCCGACCGAACGTCCTTCCCGCAGGTGGGAGGCGGTGTGCGCGGCCGGATCGGCGTGTCGGGGCGGGGACCTGTGGCCCACCCGGGTGCGGACCTTCGCCCCCTGCGTTCGCACCGGCCGATCACCGACCGTGGAGGAGAGGGCCCAGGCCACGCCCTCGGACGGGGACGGTGACGCTCATGACCGGTACGGCCCATCCCGGCGAGCCCGCCCGCGGGGTCGCGGCTCAGGTCGGCCGGGGCGGAACCTGGCACGCCCTCGCCCCGCGCGAGGTCCTGGCGGCCGTCGGCTCCGGCACCGACGGGCTGTCCCCGGCGGAGGCGGCCGCGCGGCTCGCCCGCCACGGCCCCAACCGCCTGCCCTCCGGCCGCGGGCGCGGCCCGCTGCCGCGCCTCCTGGCCCAGTTCCACAACCTCCTCATCTACTTCCTGCTCGGCTCGGCGGCCGTGGCCTGGCTGCTGGACCACCGCGTCGACGCCGCGGTGATCGTGGCCGTCGTCCTGGTCAACGCCGTCGTCGGCTTCGTCCAGGAGGGCAGGGCCGAACGCGCCCTCGACGCCATCCAGGACGTCATCGCGCCCCGCGCCGCGGTCGTGCGGGCGGGCCGCCGCACCGCCGTCCCGGCCGACGGGCTGGTGCCCGGGGACGTGGTCGAGCTGGAGGCGGGCGACCGGGTGCCCGCCGACCTGCGGCTCCTGGAAAGCCGCTCCCTGCTCATCGACGAGGCCGTCCTCACCGGGGAATCGGTGCCCGCCGAGAAGCAGCCCGCACCGGTGCCCGCGGACACCGCCCTGGCCGACCGCGCCTGCCTGGCCCACTCCGGGACGCTCGTGGCCTCCGGGCGGGCCACCGGGGTGGTCGTCGCCACCGGCGCCGACACCCGCATCGGCCGGATCAGCGGCCTGGTCGGCGGGGTGCGCACCCTCACCACGCCGCTGCTGCGCCGGATCAACGGGTTCGGCCGGGCGGTCACCCTGGTCGCCGCGGTCGGCGGCGCGGCCCTGTTCGCCTTCGCCGTCCTGGTCCGGGACTTCGCGTGGGTGGAGGCGCTGATCGCGGTGGTCGCGCTCACCGTGTCCCTGGTCCCCGAGGGCCTGCCCGCGGTCATCACCATCACCCTGGCCATCGGCGTGCGCCGGATGGCCGCGCGCCGGGCCCTCATCCGGCGGCTGCCCGCCGTCGAGACGCTGGGCGCGACCTCGGTGATCTGCTCCGACAAGACCGGCACCCTGACCCGCAACGAGATGACCGTGCGGCGGTTCCACCTGTGGGGGAGCACCCTGGAACCGGCGAGTGGCGAGACCGCCGCCGCCTCCCGGCCGGCCGCGGCCGCCGTCGAGACGGCGGTGCTGTGCAACGACGCCCGCGTCCGCCCCGGACCCGGCGGGTGGGCCCACGAGGGCGACCCCATGGAGGCCGCCCTGCTCATCGCCGCGCACGAGGTCGGGGCCGACCCCGACGGGATCCGGGACGGGCACCCCCGGACCGCCGAGATCCCCTTCGACGCCCGCCACCGGTTCATGGCCGTGCGCTGCCGCACCCCGTACGGCCCCGACCGCGTCCACGTCAAAGGCGCCCCCGAACGCGTGCTCGCCATGTGCTCGCACCAGTTGGGCGCCGACGGCACCGCCGAACCCCTGGACACCGCCCGCTGGGAGGGCGTCATCGCCGCCGCGGCCCGGGCGGGCGAACGCGTCATCGCCCTGGCCCGCCGCGACGCCCCCGCCGAAGCCCCGGGGCTGGGGTTCGGGGACGTGGAGGAGGGCCTGGTCCTGCTCGGCATGGTCGGACTCGCCGACCCGATCCGCCCCGAGGCCGCCGACGCCATCGCCGACTGCCGCAGCGCCGGGATCTCCGTCGTCATGATCACCGGCGACCACACCGGCACCGCCGTCGCCATCGCCCGGGAACTCGGCATCGCCGACGACCCGGTCGCGGCCACCGGCCGCGACCTCGACACCCTCGACGACGACGCCCTCGCCGACCTGGTCGAGAACGTGGACGTGTTCGCCCGCACCGACCCCGAGCACAAGCTGCGGATCGTCCGGGCCCTCCAGCGCCGGGGCCGGATCGTGGCGATGACCGGCGACGGCGTCAACGACGCCCCCGCCCTCAAACAGGCCGACGTCGGGGTGGCCATGGGCGTGCGCGGCACCGAGGCCGCCAAGGAGGCGGCCGAGATGGTGCTGCTCGACGACGACTTCGCCTCCATCGTCGCCGCCGTCAACGAGGGCAGGGTGGTCTACGACAACATCCGCAAGGTCATCGCCTGGACGCTGCCCAGCAACGGCGGGGAGGTGCTCGTCGTCATCGCGGCCATCGCCGCCGGGACGATCCTGCCGGTGACCCCGGTGCAGATCCTCTGGCTCAACCTGATCCTGGGCGCCACGCTGGGGCTCGCGCTGGCCTTCGAACCGGCCGAGGAGGGGGTGATGGAGCGGCCGCCCCGGGAACCGGACCGGGCCCTGCTCTCGCCCTTCCTGCTGTGGCGGGTGGGGCTGGTGTCGGTGCTGTTCCTGGTGGGGAGTATGGCGGTGTTCGGGTACGGGCTGGCCCGGGGGCACGACGTGGCGACCGCGCGGACGCTCGTGGTCAACGCGCTCGTGGTCTTCCAGATCTTCTACCTGTTCGACATCCGGTACCTGCACGTCGGGTCGCTGCGGCCGCGGTCGGTGCGCGGTACGCCGGCGGTGCTGCTGGCGCTGGCCGTTCTGGTCCCGGCCCAGTTCGCGCTGACGTACGCGCCCTTCATGAACGAGGTCTTCGGCACCGCCCCCGTGCCGTTCTGGGACGGGGTGCTGGTGGTCGTGTTCGGGTCCGGGCTGCTGTTCCTGCTCGCGGCGGAGAAGGCCCTGATCCGCGGGTTGGGGCTGTTCCCGGAGCTGCGCTCCTGAGCGGTGCCGGATCCGGGGCGGGCCGGGCTCCGAGGAGGTGCGGGGAGTGGGGAGGGTGAGGGGTGAGGAGGCGGGGGGGGGTGAGCCGTGCCGCGCCCGGGAGTGGGAGCGGCACGGCGTTCGAGGGGGCGGTGGCGGGCCCGAACCCCGCCACCGCCCCGGCCGCGGACCGGTCGGCGCCCCCGCGATCGACCGGCCCTGCGGAGTCCGCCCCGCGCCCGGTAGCCGTCCTGTCCGGGACGGGGCGGGGTCGGTGGCCGGGTCAGAGGCGCCGGTAGGCGGCCAGCCGCCGCTCGAAGTGCGCGTCCACCGGGTGGGCGGCCCCCCGGCTGCGGTCCTCCAGCACCAGCAGCAGGCGCGGGTCGGGCGCGAGCAGGGCGCACACCGCCGCCGCCATCAGGTCCGGGTCCAGCAGGGCCTCCGCCCCCGGCACCAGCGGCACCCGGGCCCCCTCGCAGCGGTGGGACCAGCCGCGCAGCTCGTTCCAGTACAGCGTGGTGTCCTGTCCGACCCGCAGCCGGGCGCCCCGCACGTCCCGGTGCTGCAGGTGGCAGGCGGGCAGGTGCACCCGGGGCGGGTCGGACAGGTCCTTGCGCAGCCGGTCCGCGCAGGCCTGCACGTAGGCGTGGTGGTTGATCGGCCAGGGAACCGTGTTGGCGTCCGGGTAGTGCATCCCGGAGGACATGATGACCATGGCGCCCTCACCCACAGGCCAGGACGGTGAACAACACGGTGACGGGCAGGCCCGCGTAGATGCCGCGCAGCACGGTGACGTGTTCGCGTCCCTGGACGCGGTGCGACTCGCGCACCCCGGCCAGCAGCATCCGCCAGCGGGCGGGCACCGCACCGGTGGCGGGGTCGGGGGAGGGGAAGTGCGGGAGCCCGGTGGCCGGGGGCGCACCGCCCTCCTCCTTGCCGTCGCCGTCGGCCTGGCTCCCGCCGGGTCCGGTGGGGCCCGTGGGGTTGGCAGGGCCGGTGGGTCCGCCAGGGCCCGTGGAGCCCGTGGGACCCGTAGGTCCGGCGGGGCTCGTGGAGCCCGTGGAGCCCATAGATCCCGTGGGGCCGGTAGGGCCCGAGGGTGTGGCGGGTCCCGTAGCGCCGGTGGGTCCGGTGGGGCCCGTGGAGCCCATGAATCCCGTGGGGCTGGTGGAGCCCGAGGACGTGCCAGGGCCAGTGGAACTCATGGGTCCGGTGGAGTCCGTGGGGTCAGTAGAACCCATGGGTCCGGCAGAGCCCGTGGGCCTGACAGGGCCCATGGAGCCCACAGATCCCGTGGGGCCCGTGGAATCCATGGAACCGGCGGAGCCGGTGTGGCTGCCAGGGCCCGTGGTGCCGGTTGGGCTGGTGGAGCCCATGAACCCTGTGGTGCCAGTGGGACCCGGGGGCGCGGCGGGGCCTGTAAGTCCGGTGGGGCCGGTGGAGCCTATCGGGCTGTCGGGTCCCGTGGATCCGGCGGGGCCTACGGGCTCCGTAGAACCGCTGGGGCTCTTGGGCTTCATGGGGCCCTGGGTGCTCGGGGTGCCCTCGGGTCCCGCCGCCGGGGCGGGGGCCGGCGCGGGGTACTCGGTGCCGCCGGGGGTCAGGACCGCGTAGTGGACGATCATCCGGCCGTCCACGTCGGTGACGCAGGCGGTCAGCCCGGGCCACAGGGACGGCTCGCGCTCCAGCAGGGCGGCGATGTGCCGCGCGGTGACGATGACCTTGCGGGGGCCGCTCACCGACACCGGCTCGGCGGGCGGCCGGGTCGAGGGCGTCGGGGGCGGGACGGGCATCCGCGGCCGGGCGGGGGTCGCGGTGCGCGTCGGGGCGGCGAGCGGATCGGAGGACGGTTCCTGCGGGGGCGGGGCCGCGGGGAGGGGGTCGGAAGAACGATCGGAAGCGATTCGGAGGGTGTTCATTCGAATCCTCTTTTCGGGGGTCCGGGCCGATCCGTAGGCGGCTCCGGTATTCCAGATTCTTTTCGTGCATTCTCCACGTACCGATTGAGCGATTCGCAGGTGATCCGACGGATCCACTTCTTCGGACCGACCTTCACCGATTCCAGCTCCTGCGCGTAACAGAGTTCGTAGACGACTCTTTCCGAAAGGTCCAGGATTTCTGCGGCCTTGCGTACGCTGACCAGGAGTTTGGGAATCTCGATCACGTGGGTTTCCCTGTGCTCGATCATGGGGCGAATGTAGCAACGTGGGGTAGCGGTGGACAAGGTCGACCCCTGGGGCGTTTGTTCCCTATGTTCTTTTTCGGGACCTTGTTCTCGGTTGAGAAAAAAGAATGCGGCAGCGCAAGGGCTTGCGAGCCCCTGTCTGACTCGCAAGGTAAAGTTAAGGGAAAGGGAAGTGTGATCTTGTTTTACCGAGCATTTCCCGCCGGTCCCCGTTCGCCGTGGCGGGGTCCTGCCGTGCCGTTTCGGGGGCGCTCGGCGGGGAGCCGACGAGGGTGCGCGCTCATCGGATCCGGCCGCCGGACTTCGCCCGCGCCTGCATTGTCGCGCAGGCTTTCGGCTTCGGTCCCGTCCGGTGAGCCACCCGTTCCGGCCCCGGCCCGGCCACCGCCTCCGCGCTCCTCGCCGCGGGGCGCCCCGGGAGGGGGGTCGGGCGGGCGCGGGCGGTGATCGCGCCCGCGCAGCGGCCGTCCCCGCCGGCGGCCGCCCCCGCCATCGGGGCCATCGCCCAGGGGCGGTGCTGCTCTGGGGCGGGGGAGCGGTCGCGGCGGGTGCGGTGGCGCTAGCGCGCCGGGGGTTCCGGCCGTCGGCGCCCCGGTGGCGGCCCTCGCGGGTCGGGCACCGACCGTGCCGTCCCCGGCCGCGGTCGGCGCGCACCTGTGGCCCACCGCACACCGGACGACTCGACCGCCTCCCTTGCGAATGAACACTCATTCAAATATGGTCCTCCTATCTGAATGAACATTCAATCAGCCCTGATGGCGCTCCCCCGCGCCACAGCAGGCTTGAGGAGAGGACCCATCATGACCACGCACTCCGGCCGCACCCGAGGCTCCCGCATCGCCCTGGCCGCGACCGCCGCCACCGCCGCGCTGACCCTGGCCGCGTGCTCCGCCCCCGCCGAGGACGCCCCGGCCGAGGAGCCGGGCGAGCGCCCGCGCGTCGGCATCGTGCTCGGCGGCGGCGGTGAGGTCGGCATCGCCTGGCAGACCGGTGTGCTCGCCGCCCTCGCCGAGGAGTCCGGGCTCACCCCGGACGTCGTCGACGTCGTCGTCGGCACCTCGGCCGGGGCCTTCTCCGGCGCCCAGTTCGCCTTCGGCCTCGACCCGGACTCCCTGGTCGAGGCCGAACGGGCCGGGGGCGTGCTCAGCGCCCCGGTCGGCGGCGGATCGACGGACGAGATGCCGATCCCCGCCGAACTGCTGGAGGCGCTGGCCTCGACCGAGGGGACCATCGAAGAGCGCGGGCGGCGCGTCGGCGAGATGGCCATCGAGGCCCCGGTCGGGATCTCCTCGGAGGAGTACGTCGCCTTCGTGGCCGCGGGCCTGCCCGGGGCGCAGCGGCCCGAGTTCGACTCCCGGGCCACCTCGGTCAACGCCCTGACCGGGGAGACGGTCCTGTGGACCGCCGACGACGGAGTCCCGCTCGCCGCGGCGCTCGCCTCCTCCAGCGCGGTCCCGGGCTTCCTCCCCGTCGTCGAGATCGACGGCGCACCGTACACGGATGTCCCGCGCACCTCCTTCTCGCGGGAGCTGGTCGAGGAGAAGGACCTGGACGCGATCGTCTACATCGGCATGCCGACCCCGAACCTGTCGAACACTGTCGAGGAGGACGCGCTCGACGCGCTGGAGGACGAGGGGCTGCTCGTGGTGCGCATCACCGGTACCGACGCGTCGAACGCGGTCGCCGCCGACGCGCTCAACCCCGAGGCCCGCCCCGAGGCCGTGGAACTGGGCCTCGACGAGGGCCGCGCGGCCGCCGCCGAGGTCACCGCGATCCTCGGCTGACCCCGCGCCGCCCCGATCGGGCACCGTCGGTCCGCCGACGGTGCCCGATCCCGTCCCGGGAGCGTGGCGGGGGCGGTGCTGCGGCGGGCAGGGGCGGTGGGGCGGTGGCGGCGGGGGCTCTCGGGCCGGAGGACCGGAGGTTCCGGGCCTCAGCCGCCCCAGGGGCCGGGCCCGTGTGAATGCCGGGTGGGGATTTTCGCCGAGCCACTCCCCGTGTGTGTTCAGGGCATTACTCTGGGTTCTGTTAGTCGCCCCCTTCTCCCCAGGACGGCCCCATGACCCGACCCCGGACCGTTCAGGTCTCCCCTCACGAGCTCACCCCCGTGCTCCTGAAACGGCCCCACCTCGACATCTTCGCGGCCCTGCTCCTCGCCGCCGCCACCGCCCTCGCCGTCTACGTGAGCTGGCCCGTCGCCGGAGCGTTCATCGTCGTGGTGCTCGTCTTCACCCTCCTGAACGGATACCACCGCAGAAAGCGGCAGCTGGACGGGGTGGTCCGCGGCCACGAGGCCGCGACCGCCGAACACGAGTGGTCCCTGGCCGAACGGGGAGTCCACGCGGGCGTCCTCGGCGCCGCCTACGAGGCGGAGTCCGCCGCGTCGGCACGCGGGTTCGGCCGCATCGACCAAGAGGTCCCCGACGACCTGAAGGAGCTGGAGAAGAGCGAGGAGGCGCTGCGCCTGGAGCAGAACGTGGGCTTCGGCGAGCGCGTCAAGGAGTCCGTGGACCTGGAGTGGGCCCACTTCCTCGCCCACCGCGCCGCCGGGCTGACCGCCCGGGGCGTCCTGCGGATGCGGTGCCACGGGTTCGCCGTCACCGCGTTCGACGTGACGGTCATCGACGAGGGGCGCGCGGAGGCGCTCCGACGGTACTTCCCGGTGGAGCGGGCCGCGGAACTGGCCGGCACCCACCTGACGGTGTGGACCGTCGACCTGCCCCTCCCGCTGCCGCGCCTCTCGTCGGCCCACCCCTGGGGGGACATCTACTCCGCCGTCGATGTCCGGGGCGGGGAGGCCGCGGCGGCGGGGGAGGCGGAGGACGGGGAGCGGCACGCGGCACGGGCCGCCGATACCGCGTTCGCCGAACTCCTGATGTCGGTCCCGGCCGTGCGCGAGCACGCCCTCGCCCCCGACGGGATTCCATGGACCCTGGAGGGCGACCGTGTCATCGCATCGAAGCGGTCGGACTCGGGCCTGTCCGTCGGCGGTGTCGCGGCGGTCGCCGACGACCTGGGGCGGCTGTGCGCCGCCTTCCCCTGGGCGGACCTGGAACGCTTCCGGATCGACGGGTGGGACCGGGAGGCCGCGGCCCCGGAGGTCACCTGGACGCACCGGTGGTCCGGCAAGTCCGGGCCCCCGACCGTCGAGCGGTGGGGGCGGGTCGAGGTCACGCGCGGCGGGCTGTGCGTGTTCGCCCCCGTGATGGAGGCGATCCCCCTGGTCCCGGACCCCGGCGGCCTGGCAGCGGTCCGTTCGTGAACGCGGCCGCGGCCGGGGCACCCGCGCGGGTGCCCCGGCCACGGAGGACAGCCCGGCTAGGGGCGGTCCGGGTCGGTCCGGGTCGGGTCGGCCTGAGCCGATCCGGGGCGGGTCGGCCTGGCTCGGCCTGGGCCGGGGCTGCGGGTGCGGGCGGGTCAGACGGCGGCCCAGCCGTTGTCGACCGGCAGGATCGCCCCGTTGACGTTGCTCGCGGCGTCCGAGGCCAGGAACACGATCGCGGCGGCCAGTTCCTCGGCGGCCGCGACCCGGCCGATGTTGTTCGCGTACCGGCCCAGGGCGGTCGGCCCGTCCACGCTGGTCGGGGTGCCGATGGCGATGTTGGTGGCGGTCCCGCCCGGGGCGACCGCGTTCACCCGGATGCCGTGGTCGCGGTACATGACGGCGGTCGACTTCACCAGCCCCACCACCCCGTGCTTGGCGACGGTGTACGCGGTCCCCGACGCGCCGCCGCGCAGGGACGCCTCCGAGGCGGTGAACACGATCGACCCCGAGCCCCGCTCCTTCATGAGCGGCAGGACCGCGCGGGTGAGCAGGAACGGCGCGGTGAGGTTGACCCGGATCAGCCGCTCCCACATCTGGTCGCCGACGTCGGCGGTCGCGGACATGTCGTCCATGATCCCCGCGTTGTTGACCAGGACGTCGACGCCGCCCAGCTCCTCCACGGCGGTGCGGACCACCTCGGCGACGACCTCCGGCGAGCTCAGGTCGCCGACGACGGCCTGCGCCCGGACCCCCGCGGCCCGCGCCTCCTCGGCGGCGGCACGTGCGCCGTCCCCGTTGATGTCGGCCACCAGGACCGACGCGCCCTCGGCGGCGAAGGCCGGGACCGCGGCGCGGCCGATGCCCGAGCCGCCGCCGGTGACGATGACGTTCCTGCCCTTGAGGCCCGTCTCCATTGCTGCCCCCTCGTGTGTTCGGCGGCCGCTGCGGCCGCGCCGTCATCATAGGCCTTTTTGTCGCTGCGTGACATTTTGTCTTTTGGTGACATTTGTGACTAGACTGAACGCCGTGTCGGGGAAGGGGACGGTGGAGGGGGCGATGGGGGAGATGGCGACGGTCGCGAAGGGCAGGCCGCCCATGACCGAGCGGCGCAAGCAGGTCATCCGGCTCCAGATCGCCCGCGCGGCCCTGGAACTGTTCGCCGAGCAGGGCGTGGCCGGGACCACCGGCGACGACATCGCGCACGCCATCGGCATCTCCACGCGAACGCTGTGGCGCTACTTCCCCACCAAGGAGGGCTGCGTCCGGCCGCTCCTCACCAGCGGCCTGGAGGTGAT
Source organism: Nocardiopsis protaetiae (assembly GCF_045446735.1). Taxonomy (NCBI): domain Bacteria; kingdom Bacillati; phylum Actinomycetota; class Actinomycetes; order Streptosporangiales; family Nocardiopsidaceae; genus Nocardiopsis; species Nocardiopsis protaetiae. The sequence goes on along the minus strand of NZ_JBJJBV010000015.1, from coordinate 29,115 downwards.
GGCCGCCCACCTGCGGGGCTGGCCCGCCGACCTGTCGCTGGTGGACCACCTCGACCGGGTCGGCGCGTTCACCGGGGGCGGTGGAGACGGGGAGGCCGGGGGCGACGGGGAAGGCGGGGACACGGTGGAGGCACCGGTGGCCGCCCTCATCCGCATGACACGGACCGAGCCCGGGCTCATGGCGGTCTGGCTGGACGTGCACCGGGCCGCCGAGGACGTGTTCGCGCAGATCCTCGCCGAACGCCTCGGGGTCGACCCCGGCGACTTCGCCGTGCGGGTCCGGTCCGCCGCACTCAACGGGGCGCTGCGCGCGGCGGCCGAACGGCAGGCCCTGCACGGCGGTGCGAGCGGTGACGGGAGTGGTGGCGGGAGCGGCGTCGACAACGGTGGAGGGACCGGTGGGGAGAACAGTGGGGGGTCCCCCGGGACGGGTGCCCTGCTGCGGGTGGCGCTGGTCGCCCTGACGGACGGGTTCGGCCCGGTCCGTTCCGGCGGAGGGTCCTGAACGGCGCCGCGACAGGTACGCCGAACAGGCGATTTCCGGGTCTTACCGGTACCGTGCCGCGGGTACCGTGACCGGATGAGCACCACACCGGAAGACAACACGGGACCCGAGGACACCGGCCGGGCACCGGAGGGGGCGGGCCAGCCGACCTTCGAGCCCGCGACCGCCGTGGCCGACCGGACCCCCGGGGCCGAGCATGGGGAGCCGGGGCGGACCGACGCGGAGCCCACCGGGGAGGAGGCCGCCGAGGCCGCCGCCGCTGGTGGGGGCGCGGGCGGGGTCGCGGGCGCGGGAGGGGGCGCCTTCTCCGCCGAGACCTTTGCGCTCGTCGGTCTGGCCCTGCTCGCCGTGACCATCCTGTCCGGGAATCTGGTGGAGATCCTCACCAGCATGATCCTGGTCGGCGGCCAGCCGATCGCCGCCGAGCAGATCGTCCAGATCCGGATCCAGATCTCCGCGGGCACCGCGCTGGCGCTGCTCACCGCGGTGGTGTCGCTGGTGTCGCTGATGCTGGGGAGCGCCGCCACCCGCCCCTGGGCCAAGTGGGCCGCCACGGCCGGGGGCATCGTGGGGGTGCTGTTCGTGCTCGCCGGCGCGGCCGCCTTCCTGCTGATCCCGGAGGCGGCCCCGCCGCAGCCGATGATCCCGCCCTTCTAGGAGGCGACGCCCTGGGGCGCGGCCCCACCAGGCCCCACGGCCCCGGACGGTTCTTCCGTCCGGGGCCGTTCGTGTCCTCCGGGACGGGCACCCGAGGCGACCCGCGCGGCCGGGACCGCGGCGGTGGTCGAGCCCGCTGGGGCTGTTGGGGCGGTCGGGATCGCTGGGCCGGCCGGGGCGACCAGGGCGGCCGGGACGGCTGGGGGCTCGGCGGTGGTCGGGGTGGCTGGGGCTGTTGGGGCGGTCGGGATCGCTGGGCCGGTCGGGGCGACCAGGGCGGCCGGGATGGATGGGGCTGCGGCGGCGGTCGGGATCGCTGGGACTGCCAGGGCGTCCGGGGCGGCCGGGTCCGTAGTGGTGATCGGGACGGCTGGGATTGTGGTGCCGGTCGGGGCGATCGGGGCTGCTGGGGTGGCCGGAACCGCGGTGGCGATCGGGACTGTCGGGGTGGTCGAGATGGCCAGGACCGTGGTGGCGGTCGGCGTGGCCGGGACGGCTGGGGGCTCGGCGGTGGCTTGACGGAGGAGGGCAGGGGCACGGGTGGCCCGGGCCACTGCCGGGGCGATTGATCCGGTTCTGCCGCGGGGTGTTAGGGCGGCTTTACGGTGCTGGACGGTTCTGTGGCCCGGGTCGGGGGCTCAGGGGCGGGGGCGCAGGCCGGCGAGGAGGACGTCGACGAACACGTCGCGGTCGTGGCCGCCGGAGAGGCGGATGGCGTGTTCGGTCCCGCAGATGAGCCGTTCCACCCGGTCCGCCGAGAGGTCGGTGCTCACGACCCCCGCCCGCTGGGCGCGTTCGAGCACGTCGGCCAAACCGTCGAAGGTCTCGGACTTGAGCGCGGTGACCTCCGGGCTCGCGTCCTGTGCGGCGAGCAGTATGGCCTGGAGGCCGCCCGACTCCAGGTGCAGGTCGACCATGTCGCGCAGCGCGGTCTCGAACGCGCGCGCGGCGTCGGGTTCGGCGGCGGCCTTGTGGGCGATCGCGTTGAGCCGCTCCAGGGCGCCCCGGGTGAGCTCCTCCACGAGGGCGTGCGCCGTGGCGAAATGCCGGTAGACGGTTCCCACACCCACTCCCGCCTCGCGGGCCACCTCGTTGAGGCGCAGGTCCTTGGGGTCGGCGCGGCGGGCGGCGGCCAGGATGCGTTCGCGGCTGCGGGCGGCGTCGGCGCGGAGCGGGGTCGAGGTCATGCCCGGATCCTATCCGGCGCCCCGCGAAACGGATGAAGGATCCGGATCACCGGAGCTCCTCGCCGAGAAAACGGATAGTTCATCCGTTTTGCTGCTAGGGTCTGGAAAGCGGATGAGGTATCCGTTTTCGAGGTGTGAGGGGCAGGCCATGACACGCAAGTTGCAGAACACACGCCGTGTACCGGGACCGCAGGCGCCATGGGACCCCGGGCGGCTCCCCGACCAGCACGGACGCACCCTGGTGGTGACCGGCGCGACCGCGGGCATCGGCTACTTCGCCGCCGAACAGCTCGCCGGCGCCGGAGCCCGCGTGGTGCTCGCCGGACGCTCGCCCGAGCGGCTGCGGACCGCCGAGGCGGCCATCCGGTCACAGGTGCCCGGGGCCGCCGTGGACCGGGTTGTCGTCGATCTCGCCTCCAAGGCCTCGGTGACGGACGCGGCCGCCGCGCTGGCCGAACGCGACCGTATCGACGGCCTGCTCCTCAACGGCGGGTCGATGTCGATGAAGGCGACCGAGGCCGCCGAGGACGGCCTCCCCCTGCAACTCGTCACCCACGTCGCCGCTAACATCGCCCTCGTGGCCGGGGTGCTGCCCGCGCTGGCCCGCACCGGCGAGAGCGGCGGTGTCCCCGCACGGATCGTGCACACCTCGACGGGGTTCGTCGACCTGCTTCGCAGACCCGTCACCGCCCCGCTGCCGACCTCCCGGATCGGGGTGGTCGCCTACACCCGGGCCAAGGCGCTCACCGAGGTGTTCGGGTTCGAACTCGACCGGCGGCTGCGCGCCGCGGACGTACCCGTGCGGTCCCTGGTGGTGCGCCCCGGGGTCGGTGTGGACGCCCGGACACCGCACCGCGCGGGCATCCGCGACGACACCGTTCCGGTACGGCGCAACCCGTACACCCCCTGGGCGCAGGGCAAGGACGCCGCCGCGTGGTCCGCGGTCCGGGCCCTCACCGACCCGGGCGTCCGGGGCGGGGAACTCTACGCCCCCGCGAACGGCAGGCGCGGCCTGCCCGTGCTCATCGAGCCGCGGGAGGTGACCCCGCCGGACCGGGTCGGCGACCTGTGGCGGCGGCTCGAAGAACTGGCCGGGGTCACGGTCCCCGTCCCGGGGACCATCCACCCGGACTGACCCGGGGGCGCCGCCCGAGTGATGTTCAAGCCGTGGCCGAGGGGTGGTGTCCCATCACTTTGAGGGTGGGCGTCCGGCAGGTTCGAGCCATGGCCGGACCAGGGCCCGCCCGGGGATGGAGTCAGGTCCGGGCCAGGGCCGGGGCTGCTCCTTCGGGGTGACCGCCTGGGCGGGGAGGCTTCAGGGAGGCTTCAGGGAGGTGTCGGCGGGCGGCCGAGGTGGGCCAGGGCGGTGTGGACGTTCTCGTCGGGCGGTCGCATCGAGTCCAGGCGCAGCCGGGCCTCGTGCCAGTCCGCCAGCCCCGTGACGCGGGCGGCGACCGACTCCCAGGAGGGTTCCGGGAAACCCGCGATACCGCGCTCCCGGCCCTCCAGGCGGCGGCGGTGCTCGGCCGGGTCCGAGCAGAACACCTCGATGAAGGCGAGGGGCCGGGCGCGGCGTTCCGCGAGCGAGCGCCACTGGTCGCGGGCGGCCGCGACATCGTTCACCGCGTCCACGACGACGTCGTGGCCCAGGCGCAGCTGCTCCTCGGCCAGGTCCTCGGCGACCACGTACGCCGCCAGGCCGGTCGGCTGCCCGCGGTCGACGCCCGAACGCCACAGGGCGGCCTCGATCGGGTCCACGGACAGCAGCGCGCAGCGGAGCGCGCGGGCGAGCGCCCGCGCGATCGTGCTCTTTCCCGACCCGGGCGGACCGGCCATGGCGATCAACATGACTCCGAGTATCGCGTGTGCACGACGGGGCGGTGGCCGGGCGTTCATTCCCGGCCGGCAGCGGCCCGTCCCCGTTCCTTGACCTCAAGTCCGGTTGAGTTTTTAGCGTGGCCCACAGGCGACCGGGAGAGCCCGGGACGGCGAGAGTAAGGGGATCCACGATGACGACGCTCGTGACAGGGGCCACCGGCAACACCGGACGGCACGTCGTGGCGGAGCTGCTGCGCCGCGGCGAGAGGGTGCGGGCGCTGACCCGCGACCCGGTCGCCGCCCGGGGGCGGCTCCCGGCCGGGGCCGAGATCGCCGTCGGAACGCACACCGCCCCCGGCGAGCTGGGAACCGCGCTCGCCGGGGTGGAGCGCCTGCACATCACGGTGACCGCCGGGCTCGCCGAGGCCGGACCCGAACTCGTGCGGCGGGCCGTCGACGCGGGCGTGCACCGCATCACCGTGGTGTGGGGCGGCGGCGTGGGCCCGGTGGAGCAGGCCGTGGCGGACTCCGGGGTGGACTGGACCCGCCTGGAACCCCAGGAGTTCATGTCCAACACGCTGACCTGGGCCGATTCGATCCGCAAGGAAGGCATCGTGCGCGAACCCTACGACTTCCCCAGCGCTCTGGTCCACGAGGGCGACATCGGGGAGGTCGCCGCGATCGCGCTGCTGGAGGACGGCCACGCGGGGAAGGCCTACAACCTCACCGGGCCCGAGTCGCTCACATCGAGCGAGCGCATCGCCGCGCTGTCCCGGGCGACCGGCCGCGACATCGTGTTCGAGCGGATCACCCACGAGCGGGCCGTGGAGCGGCTGACCGCCACCGGGGTGTCGCGGGTGGACGCCGAGTACGTGGTCGGCTGGTACGCCGCCTCCGATTCCGCCTCTCGAACCGTCGACGGCACGGTGGAACGGGTGACCGGTCACCCCGCGCGCACGTTCGCGCAGTGGTTGGACGAGCACGCCGACCGTTTCTGAGGGCGGTGCGCCGCCGGGGCCGGGCCGCGGGGGCCGGCCCCGGCGGGCGGTTCACAGGGAGGCGGCCGCGGCGGCCCCGTCACGGATGTGCAGCACGGCGTCGGCGGTGGCGAGCGTTTCCGCGTCGAGCGGGAAGTACCCCTGCTCCGGGGTCGGGTCGGTGCGGACCCTGGCGGAGGGGGCCGTGACGGCCTCCGTCAGCCCCCAGACACCGACCCGGCCGTCCAGGGCGCTCTCATGGGTGCCCGGTTCCGGGGCCGCGAGCCTCATCTCGTCGCTGCGGCCCAGGCTTCCGGCGATGAAGGAGTACCGCTCGCCCACCAGCGACCTGACGATGGAGCCCGCCCCCCGACCAGGCCAGATCCATGCCCGCCAGCGTCCAGCGGCTCGGACCGTCCTGGAGGTGGCGGTTGTGCGCGTACACGAGCGTCGGCCCGCGGTGGCGTTCGTGCTCCCGGATGTCGAGGAGGTTGCGCGCCATGGCCGCGTCCCGGACTCCCAGCATCCGCGAGGTCCGCGTCGCCGGTTCCAGGGGCTCGGCCGCCGCCCGGTGGTAGCGCAGCAGGTCCAGGGCGGTGGTCAGGTGGGTGCGCGCCGCCGTCCACGCGGTGTGCGAGGTGGCCGCGACCAGCTCCGGCGCGCGGAGGTGGAGCTCGGTCAGCAGGTCGTCCGCGACCACCCGCAGCCGCAGGGCCTCGGCGGTGGCGCCCACCGACGCGGCCGGGTCCATGACCGCCTCGGTGCGGCTCCAGCGTTCGTCGTCGCCGGTGAGCGCGGCGATGTCGAGGTCCAGGCCCAGGAAGTCGCGGGCGTGCTCCAGGTGGCGGCGCGGGCTCGGGGCGGACACCATCTCCGTCGGGGCGTCGAAACCGTGCAGGGCCAGCCGCTCCCCGGCCGGTCGGCCGCGGTTGTACTCCCGCATCCAGACCACCAGCTGCCGGGTGGCGGCCTGCTCGCCCCAGCCGTGGGAGAAGCCCTCCCGCATCACGGCGTCCAGGCCCGGGTCCGTTCGGCCGTGGACGAAGTCGTCGACGGTGAGGGCGGCGGCGCGGTCGGTCTCCAGGGCGATCGAGCGGAAGCCTCGCTCGGCCAGCCGCGCGAACAGTTCGTTGCGGACCAGCGGAAAGGCGGGCTCCCCGTGCGTGGGCTCGCCCAGGGCGAGCAGTTCGCAGGGCGCGGCGGCGAGGTCGTGGATGTCCAGGCTCATGTGTCTCAAGCGTATCTTTGAAAGAACTGTTGAGACTTTTATCGCCGTGTAGTGGGGGAGGTGCGGTAAAGTCTCAAAGCGGTGATCGAATCTTGAGACCAGCGGACCTCGCGCGCGAGCACGGCATCTCGACCCAGGCGGTGCGCAACTACGAACGGGACGGGTGCCTGCCCGCCGCGGAGCGCACGCCCAGCGGATACCGGGTGTACACCGAGGTGCACGCGGCGGCGCTGCGCACCTACATGTCCCTGATCGCCGCCCACGGGCACGCCGCCGCCGGGCGGATCATGCGCGCCGTCAACACGGGACGGCTCGACGAGGCGCTGGCGGTCATCGACGAGGGGCACCGGCAGTCGCTGCGCGACCGGGCCACCCTCGACGCCGTGCGGGAAGCGGTCGACCACCTCCTGGCACAGGACGGCACACCCGCGGCACGCTCCGGCGACCGCGCCCCCCGCAGCATCGGCGGGCTCGCCCGGCGGCTGGGGGTGACCCCGGCGACCCTGCGCAACTGGGAGACGGTGGGGATCCTGGCACCCGACCGGGAACCGGTCACCGGGTACCGGGTGTTCCGCGCCGACGACATCCGCGACGCCGAACTGGCCCACCTGCTCCGCCGCGGCGGGTACCCGCTGGAGCATATCGCCGCGGTGGTCCGCCGCGTCCGCGCCGCGGGCGACACCGAGGCGCTCGCGGCCGCGCTGGAGGACTGGCACCGCAAACTGACGGCGCGCGGGATCGCGATGCTCGCCGCCGCCGCGCACCTCGACCGCTACCTGCACCGCCTCGGCCCGCCCCCGTAGGCCCGGCGGGGACGTCCCGCGTGTCGCACGGCCGCGGTGAGGGGACGGCGGCGAGCATCGACGGCGAAGGCTGTGCTCCCCGCCGCGCACCTCGACCGCTACTTGCATCTCCCGGCCCGCGTCCGTGGTCCTAGCGGGGACGGACCGGGCCTGATCGGGGCCCACCCGGGGGTGCAGGGAGGCGCGGCGCTCGGCCGAACCGGTGGGCGGCCCGGTCGATCGTCTCCTTTCCTTGAACGGATCCGCGGTCGCGCGGGGAGTGGCACGGCAGGGCGCCGGGTTCGGGCGCGACGGTGTCGGGTGCACGCCGTGGTCCGCGGACGTTCCCGGAACCGCTCGGGCCTGATGAGCGTGGCGAGCAGCTCCCGGCCGATGGGGACACCGGAGAACCCCAGGTGTTCTGTCCACTCATCGGAAGGCGGGTGAGCGGGGAATCCCGGGACGTGTGGTGGTGGAAGTCGAGAAAGGCGCGGCTCCTGTGAGTGAGGGTGTTCTCCACGGTGGACGGTTCAGGGGTGACGGGCGTGCTCCCTTCCCGGATCGGGGGTGGTGGCTGGGGACGGCCTCTCCAGAACCCGGAGCAGGCGCTCGCGGTCGTCGGTGCCGATCTCCGGGTCGGCGTCGAGCAGTACGCGCACGGTCGGCCCGTGCTCGGCGAACACCGCCCGGCACCGGGCCCGCTCCGGGTGATCGCGCTCGGCGCCGAACACCAGCAGCGCGGTGGCGTTGTCCTCGGGCACGGGCTCGGAGAGTTCCGCCGTGATGGTGAGGAGACGGACCAGGTCGAGACGGACCGTGGTGTCGGATCCGGCCGCCAGGCGGATGAGGAAGGGCAGGGCGGCGGGCATCGCCGCGTTCAGGGTGAAGATGTCGTCCATGAGCACGGTGGTCAGCACGTCCACGGCCCTGGGGGCGCTGTTGCGGTCCAGGAGGGCGCGCAGCAGGAGGGGGATGTCGGCCGGGCACCGGTGGAACCGGGACCAGGCGATGTCGGCGCAGCCCGCGAGTGCCGGATGATCGGGGGCCGCCGGGTCCGCGGGGGACGGAGGGTGCTCGCGCAGGAATGCGGCGATGGCGGCTTCTTTCGCCTCGGTATCGATCACGCACATGGACTCGGACCCGCCTTTGCTCTCGCCCGCACACGGAAGACCCCCGGTGGCGGGGGATCCCGGAATCCGAAGGGGATTTCTCCGGACACTTTTTATTGTGTGCCGGGCCGCCCGGCCCCGCCACCCGATTCCCCGGCCTGTGGATAACCCTCCCGGGAGAGCCTTCCCGTGTCGTCGGTGGCGGATCGGGAAGGGGTGATGGGACGGCCTGAGATGGGGGTTACCCTGCGACCTCGCGCACGGCTTCCGCCGATGCTTCCGGGACTCCTCGCGGGGCTGCCGCCCACCACCGAGGAGACGGCGCCGTGGCCGGGCTCCTGGTGGAGGAGTTGTCGCACGATCGCCGAGATGAGGAGCGGTCCCGTGTACGAGACACCGTATGAACTTCGAGAACTGCAAGCCCTGCTGGATGCGTCGCTGTCGCGATCGGGCCCGCACCTGCGCTCGATCGTCGGCGCGAACACGGTGGACGCGGAGCGGCTCACCGCGATCCTGACCGGGATGCGCACGCTCGCGCTGTCCACGGTGACGGCAAAGGGGGAGCCGCGGATCAGTGGTGTGGACGGGCATTTCCTGCACGGGCGGTGGCATTTCGGTACGGCGCGCACGGCCGCCAAGGCCCGCCATCTCGCAGCACGCCCCGCCGCCAGCGCCGCCCATATGCGCGGTGAGGAATTGGGGGTTTTCACACACGGAACGGTGGAAATCCTCAACCCGGAACGCGGGGGAGCTTCCGAGGATTGGCCGGAGCTGCTCGCGTATTTCCAGGATTTCTATGGGAGTGACGCGTTCGACTGGGAGGAGGAGGTGGTGTACTTCCGTCTGCACCCACAGTGGATGGCCGTGTTCGCCCCCGACCCGTCAGGCTTCATTGCCGAATGATGCAGGAGTGGCTCTTTTCCATTCATGTGAGCCTTCTGGATGCTTTTGGGATCCTATGTCAGCGGTGACTGATTCTTGAGAACTTGCAAAATCGCCCGCTTCCCGATGGAATCTCCGCAGGTCATTTACTCTGCTCCCCGCACGCGCGGGGATGGTCCCCCGGCGCCCGACTGGACGCCGCACCGGCGGCCCTGCTCCCCGCACGCGCGGGGATGGTCCCTTCGTCAACCCCTCCGCCTACGCGGACAACCACTGCTCCCCGCACGCGCGGGGATGGTCCCGTTGCCGGTTCCGTTCTCCCTGTTCACGAAGACTGCTCCCCGCACGCGCGGGGATGGTCCCCGCTGGCGCCTGCGGAACGGCCGCAGGTTCCACTGCTCCCCGCACGCGCGGGGATGGTCCCTTGGCCAAGCGCGTCCAGGTCGGCCAGACGCGCTGCTCCCCGCACGCGCGGGGATGGTCCCCGGCTGGGACGACAGGGCCCGCGGCTTGTACCCTGCTCCCCGCACGCGCGGGGATGGTCCCCCTCTGCGGCTAATGGGCCGGACGAACCCACGGCTGCTCCCCGCACGCGCGAGGATGGTCCACGGTGCTCGTAGGGGGACAGGACCGTGTCCGGCTGCTCCCCGCACGCGCGGGGATGGTCCCAGGATCAGATCGGGGCGGGTGTGCCCGACCTTCTGCTCCCCGTGCATGCGGGGATGGTTCCGTCGAGACGGGTGGCCGTTCGCGCGCAGGCCGCTGGTCCCCGTGTTGTGGGGGGTGGTCGGGTGGGGGGTGCTCCGCGCGCCCGGGTGGGCGCGCGGAGCGGGTCGGGGTCAGGGCTGGAGGACGTAGCGGCCGCGGGTGCCGCCGCGGGCGAAGGCGCGGTGGGCGGTGGCGGCCTCGGTGAGGGGGAGGACCGCGTGCACGCGGGTCGGGAGTTCGCCCGCGGCGGTGCGGGTGAGCAGGCTCGCCAGGCGGGCGCCGTCCGGGACCACGCCCACGGTGCGCACGTCGATGCCGCGTTCGGAGGGCACCGGCGAGCCCGGCTGCACCCCCACGAAGATCCCGCCGTCGCGCACCAGGTCGCGCCCGTGCTCCTGGAGTGCCGCGGTGTCGGCGACGGCGTCCCAGTCCCCGGACGCCCGGTCGGTGAAGTCCGCCTTGAGGTCGCGGACGAACGCCTCGTCGCCCGTTCGGGCGAGCCCCGTCACCTGCCAGCCGCGCTCCTGGGCCAGCGACACCGCGTAGCCGCCGACGGCGCCCGCGGCGCCGGTCACCAGCAGCCGGTTCGCCGTGTGCGGCGCGTCGCCGAGCAGGTCGACCAGCTGGGCGGCGGTGAGCCCGTTGAGCGGCACCGTGGACACCGCGGTCAGGTCCTGGCCGTCGGGCACCGCGGCCACGTCGGCGGCCGGGACGACCACCTGTTCCGCGTAGGTCCCGAAGTCCCGGTCCAGGCCGCCGACCAGCCCCGCGACCCGGGTGCCGACCGCCAGGTCCACGCCCTCTCCGGCGGCCGCGACCGTGCCGGAGAAGTCCCAGCCCAGCCCCGTGTGCTCGGGCTGGTCGATGATCCCGAGCCCGTGGAAGACCCCGGCCGCGACCGCGAGGTCGACGGGGTTGACCGGGGCGGCGGCGATCCGGACGCGGACCTGTCCGGGGCCGGGTTCGCGCAGCGGCACGTCGATGAACTCGATGGAGTCCGGCCCGTTCGGGACGCGGACGACGGCGGTGCGGAAGGTGGGAGTCCCCATGGTCGTGCTCCTTCGGCCCCCGGGGGCCTTGCGTTCGGAAACTGACACGCACCACTCTGGTGGGGTAACTCTCCAACGGGAAGTGCGCACTTGGAAGTGCGTAGACCACCCCAGGGTAGGAAGGACCGGCCGATGGCGACGAGGACCGCGGCGCAGAAACGGGCGCGGGAGAAGGCCGACTACGACGCGTTCCTGGCGCAGTGCCCGAGCCGGCAGCTGCTCGACCGCATCTCCGACAAGTGGGTCGCGCTGATCCTGTCCGCGCTGGGCAGCGACGGCCCGCACCCCGTGGGAGAGTCCGGGGGCGGGCCGCGGGCGATGCGCTACTCGGAGCTCTCCCGCCGCCTGGCCGGGGTCAGCCAGAAGATGCTCACCCAGACCCTGCGTTCACTGGAGCGCGACGGCCTCATCACCCGCACCGTGACGCCCACCGTGCCGGTGACGGTCACCTATGAGCTCACCGGCCTGGGGATCTCGCTCCACCACCTGATGCGCGGTGTCAAGGCGTGGGCGGAGGACCACATGTCCGAGGTGCTCGCGAACCGCGAGGAGTACGACGCCCGGGCCGTGTGAGAAGGGTCAGGGGGCGGCGGGCGAGGTTTCGCGCAGCGCGGGGCAGTGCTCGGGATCGGGGTGCACGGTGAGCGCGATGACCTGGTCGAGGCGGCGGCCGGCCTCTTCGAGTTCGGCGATGCTCGTGGAGATGCGGGCCCGTTCGGCGCGCAGACGCTCCAGCACGCCCGGCTGCGCGCGCCCGGCGTCGACGCTGGGCAGGATCGCGGCGATGGTGCGGCTGTTCAGCCCCGCCGCGAAGAACTGCCGGATGACCTGGACCCGTTCGACCGCCGACTCCGGGTAGACCCGCTGTCCGCTCGACGTGCGCTCCGGGGTGAGGAGCCCCTGCTCCTCGTAGTAGCGAAGGGCCCGGGTGCTCACCTTCGCCCGTTCCGCAAGCGTGCCGATGCGCATGGAACCGCCCATGGTCTCCCCGCCCCTTTGATGTGGATCACAGCCCGCGGGCTTGCCCTTGACGTCAACGTCAAGTTCTAGCGTGACCGGGTGAGGAGGCATTCCCGCGGGCCGCGACCGGCCCGGGTGCCGGACCTCGTGCACACCCGCGCACACAACACTCGGGGGAACCCATGGACATCACCGGCTCCGTCGCTCTGGTCACCGGAGCGAACCGCGGTATCGGCCGCCGCTTCGTCGACGAACTCCTGGACCGCGGGGCCGCGAAGGTCTACGCCGCGGCCCGCCGTCCCGGGACCGTCGAGGTCTCCGACCCCCGGGTCGAGGTGCTGCGCCTGGATCTGCTGGACGCGGACTCGGTGTCGCGGGCGGCGGCGCAGGCCCGCGACGTCACCCTGCTCGTCAACAACGCCGGGATCGCCACCAGGGTGGACCTGGTGACGGGCGACCCGGACGCGATCCGCCTTGAGCTCGACACCCATTTCTTCGGCACGCTCGGTGTGATCCGGGCGTTCGCGCCCGTGCTCGCGGCGAACGGCGGGGGAGCGGTGGTGAACGTGCTGTCGGCGCTCTCGTGGTTCACGACCGCGGGCGCGGGCGCCTACGCCGTGGCCAAGGCCGCCGCCTGGAGCATGACCAACGGTGTCCGCCTCGATCTGGCCGGCCAGGGGACCCTGGTGCAGGGTGTCCACCTGGGGGCGGCCGACACCGACATGATGGCCGGCTACGACGTTCCCAAGATCGACCCGGTGGACGTGGCCCGGGCCAGCCTGGACGGTGTGGCGTCGGGTGCGATCGAGGTGCTGGTCGATGACGCGAGCCGTTTCGTGAAGGCGTCGCTGGCGCAGGACCCCGCCGGGTTCTACGCGCAGGCGCTGGGGGCGTGAGGGCGGTGCGGGCCCGGCGTCCCCCGGGGCGGTGAACGCGGCCGGGGGCGGACAGCGGTCGTTCGCCCCCTGGTCCGCCCGGGGTCACTCCTGGAGCCGGGATCGGATCTCGTGGAGTTCGGCGCGCAGCCGTGCCGCGTGTTCGGGCCCGAGCCGGACGGGCCGGGCCTGGTCGGGGTGGTCCAGGACCGACGACTCCTCGGCCAGGCGCAGAACCGCGAGACGTGCCCGGGGCGGGAGCTCCTCGTCGCGGGCGACGCGCAGTGCGGCCTCCAGCGCCCGTACGGAATTCCCGCGGAAGTGGTGCGCCCACAGGCCCGAGCCGCTCTCTTGCAGGCAGACCGCGGCGGTCGCGAACCCGCGGCGCACGAAAGGCGGCCGTTCGGGGGCCTCCAGGAGCGATGCGCAGGCGGCCGCGACCGGGGGGATGCCGCGCAGGCGGGCGCGCACCAGGGACAGGGCGTGCGCCGCGGCCTGGGTGCCCTTGGTGCCGCCGTGCGCGTGGGGGAGGAGCTCGGCCTCCGCGGCCGTGTCGGCGTCCCGGCCGCGGTCGACCGCACCGAGCAGGAGCAGGCGGACGGGCAGCGACCACTGGCGCTTGTCGCGCAGCACGGCGTCGACGACCCTGCCGGCGGCGCCGTCGCCCAGGCGGGTCAGGGCCGCCGCGTACGTCACGACGGCGGGCGGGGCGCTGGTGTAGGGGCCCGGCTTGACGAAGAGGCGCTTGCGCCAGGTGCGGGCGAACGGCACGAGGTCCTGCGGGCGCAGGGCGTCCGCGCCGTGGAGGAGTTCGAGGAGGACGGCGAGCGCGGGCTCGGAGAGGTCCTCGCGTGCCAGGGCCGCCCGCAGGCCTTCCAGGTGCCGGGCGACGACGGCCTCGCGCAGTTCGACCGCGGCGTTCCGGCCGGGCCGGTGCTCGGGGTCGAACCCGGGGCTCGGGGGCAGGCCGGCGGCGGCGCGCACCTCGTCGACGGCGTCGGGCCAGGCGGCGGTGGCCGCCAGGACCTCGGGGGAGGGCGTGGCGGGGGACCCGGGGCGCGGGGTGTCGGCGGCGATCGGGGAGCGGGTCCAGCGGTCGGCGATGACGACCCGCAGCCAGAGCGGAACCCGTTCGTCGCGCAGGGCGGACAGGGCGTGGACGCGGGTGGGTTCGCCGAAGCGGGCGACCAGGCGGGCGGCGACCTCCTGAACGCGGGACGCGGTGTTCTCGCCGCCCGCGGCCCTGATGTCCTCGGCGAGGTCGACGGCGGCGGACACGGGGTTCGCGCCGTCGGCGGCGACCAGGTCGAGGAAGGTGGCGACCTGGCGTCCTTCCAGGGCGGCGGCGCGGGCGGCCCGCATCGCTGCCGGGTCCTTCCACCGGTTGAGCACGCGGGCGTCGGCGCGGCCCAGCTCGGCCAGGACGGTGGCCGCCGGGCGGGCCCGGGGATGGTCGGCCTCCAGGGCGTGGGCGACCAGGGCCGAGGCCTCGTCGCCGTGGGGGTGGAGGGCGTCGAGGCCGTCGGGGGAGAGGACGACGTTCAGGTCGGCGGGGGTGAGGGCGCCGCGCAGGCGCAGTGCCCGGGCGGCGGGGACGAGGAGGTCGCGCAGGCCGGGGTGGGCGATGAGCGCGTGGAGGAGTTCCTCCTCGCCGTCGCGGAAGGGGACCGGCCCGGACCGGTCGTCGCCCAGGACCTCCAGGCGGATACGCCACTGGTCGGTGGACTCGGGGTCGGCGCGACGGGGTGCGGCGTCGCGGCGGAGCACGAACACCTCGGTGTCGCTGCGCCCGCCCAGGACGGCGAACCCGTGCGGTTCCAGGAGGGAGAGGGCACGGGCGACGGCGGTGCGGTCACCGCCGAAGTAGACGCGCTGGGGGCGGACGAGGGCGCCGGTGCGGTCGAAGCCGCCGGCCTGGGTGTGCCAGCCGAGGTAGGGGTGGGAGTCGGGGAGGCCGCGGCGTTCGCGCTCGGCTCTGGCGTGGTCGTGCACTTCGTCCTGCGTGACCAGGTGGCGGCCGGGTTCGACGAAGAGGACTCCCGGGGCCCGGTGCAGGGTGTCGAGGATGAGGCTGCGGTCCGACATGGGATGGACCTTAGCGGGGGCGGGGGACAGTGCCGCTGTTCCTCGGTTCGGGCGGGGGTGTGTTCCCGGGGTGAGGGGTTTCTCCGTGCGTCGGCGGTGGCCCGAACATCCCGACGTGTGTCCTCGGCGTGCGGGGCCTCCCGTGTGCTGCCGGGCGCGGAGGCGGGGTGTGTTCCCTGCGCCCGGGGTTTCCTCGTGTGTTGGGAGGGCGGTCTGAATACCCCGGCGTGTGTCCTGGCGGGTCATGTCCCCCGGAGCGGTGTAACTTTCGCGCGGGTGTCTCCTTGCAGGTCATCGCGATAGGTGGCTGACACCTGGCGGCCATCACGTGCTGGGGCCCGCCGACCGTGGTGGAAGGGGGACCGCCCAAGGCGGCGGGACACCGACCGGGCGGACGTCGGCAACGCGCATCCGTGAGGACAGGGCGGGAAAAGTTACACCACTCGGTGGGACGCCATCGTCGGATGCCTCGCGGTCGGTCGGGTGTCGGCACGGTGGCTTTGGGGAAATCTATGTCGTAAAGGTAGGGGTTCTGGATACTCCTCACACACTGACGATCTCGTCCCCGGGACCACCGGATGGACTCTCCGAGCCCGGTACCCGTTCCCTCGGGCGGCCGAAGGACGGCCGTCGGCCGTGGTCGCGGCTACCGGTCTTTGAGGTGTGCGATCCAGCTGTCGAAGGGGTCGGGGTCGGCCGCCCGCCAGTGCTCGGGCACCTCGACGTCGAACTCCGCCTCGACCCAGGCCCGGAAGGGTGCGAGGGCCTGGACCGCGTCCTCCTCGTCCGGTGGTTCGGCCAGGAATTCGGGATAGGCGATGTCGGTGTATCCGATCGCGATGAGTCGCAGGAAGTCGATGGCGGAGTCGGCCAGCAGGAACGCGGCCCCGTCCGAGCCCAGGGCGACGAACCGTGTCGTCCCGGAGTCGTTCCACAGCAGGCACTGGCTGCCGTCACCGGCGATCTCGCCCAGCGGGACGAGGTCGTCGTGGCCGGGCTCCCCGGGTTCGAACCACCCGGTCAGGCTCGCGCCGGGGGAGAACACGACGCCGAGCTGACGGTCGCCCGGGTACGGCGTGAGGAAGTGGCCGTGCTCGTTGGTGAGCCCGAAGCCCTGCGCCTCCATCCACGCCCAGGCCCGGGTCAGGGGCTCGGGGAGCGTGATCCCGGCGGGCAGGCCGGGTGTCAGCAGGTCGGTCATGCGCGGCATGGGCGGGCTCCCGTGGGTGGGCGGCGGGGTCGGGTCGGTCACGTGGAGTATGCCGGGTTCCGGTGTCAGGAGCGGGGCGTGATGGGTGCTCTGGTGTGGCGGCCCCAGGCGACGAAGGCCGCGAGGGCGATGAGCACGACGTTGAACGCCACGTCCGTCTCGTCCCGGGAGAGGTGGAAGGCGATGGCGGACGCCTGGAGCGCGACGCAGCCCAGGGCGGCCAGGACGGTCAGTCTCGGCTGGATGCGGGTGAGGGCGGGGAGCAGGACGCCCAGGCCGCCGAGGACGTCGAACCCGGAGGTGGTGTAGAGCAGCGCGGGAGGGGTCTGCCCGACCCAGGGGAAGACCTCGGCGAGTTCGGCGATGGGGGTGGTGAGCTTCCAGATGCCGCCGCCGACGAAGACCAGGGCGAGGAGGATCTGGGCGGCCCAGAGCACGGCGTGGAGCGCCCGGGGCCGGGTCGTGGGGGTCGGGTGCTGTCGGGGTCCGGTCTTCATGGTGGCCTCTCCGCGGCTGTTCGGTGGGGGTGTCGGGGTGTTCAGGGGTGTCGGGGGTGGTTTCGTCCGCCTGGTTTAAAAAATAGCTCATGGGGCAGTTACTGTACAAGTCGTTCAGAAACTATCTGGGTGTGTGAGAGCGTGGGTAGGATCGACCACCATGGGAACGAAGGAGCCGGACGGCGTGGACCCGAGGGTCCTGCGGACCCGGCGCGATGTCGTCGAAGCGGCCACGGAGCTGTTCGTGACCGAGGGGTGGAGCGTGGTCACCCACGCGGAGGTCGCCAAGAGGGCGGGTTATTCCAAGGCGACCGTCTACGCGCACTGGCCGACACGCCTGGACCTGATGCGGGCGTCGATCGGCAAGATCTGCGACGAGGCCGACCACCCGGAGCCCACGGGCGACCTGCGGGCCGATCTGGTGCGGGGGCTCGTCGATTTCGCCGAGGACCTGGCCGGGGGCCACCTGGACCGGGTGTTCGGGGGGCTGCTGGAGCGGGCCGGCAACGATCCTGAGGTGGACGAGCTGCGTCGGCGGCTCTACGCGGCGGGGACCCGGTCGTTGGAGGGGGTCTTGCGGTCGCACCTGCCGGAGGAGGACGTCGAGCCGTCGTTGGCGCTGCTGGTGGGCGGGGTGCTCGCCCGGGGCGCGTTCCAGGCCCGGCCGGCGACGGAGGAGTTCGTCGAGGACCTCGTGGACCGGGTGCTGGCGTCCGCCGGCCGGAGAGAGGTGGGGTGAGCCGGGGAGGCCGGCGCCGTGTGATGTCCGGGGAGGTGGGGTCGACCGGTGCGCGGCTCGTCGCCGGCCGGGCCCTCGACATCGCGTGATGCCTGGGGAGGTTGTGGTCGGCTCGGGTGCGCCGGGGTTGTTCGGCGGTAGCCCTGCGTGAGTGAGGCGGGCCGGGGGCGGTCGTGGTTCGCGGGCGGTGTCCACTTCGGCGGGAGCCGTGCGCGTGGGGAGGTGCGGAGCCGGGGTGTTCGCGGGGGTCGTGAGTCCTGTACGGGTGAGGGTCGGCCTGTCGGGCCGAGGCGTTCGCATCGTCGCCGGGGCGGACGGTGCACCTGCGGGGGCGGCCTGTCGGGCACCGGTGGGTGCGGGGGCTGGTCGATTTCTCCGGGTGAAGTCCGTGTGTACGGGAATTGAGGCCTATGCCACGTGACCCCCAACTTCGGACTTCGGGTGGTGTGCTGCACACTGATGGGCATCAGTTTTTCGCGCTGCCCGCTCCGGCGCCCTCTTGAGAGGCATCCCCCATGATGACGCGAACGCTTTTCCCGACCGCGGCCGCGGCCGTTCTCCTGCTCACCGGGTGCGGATCCCCGTCCGGTGAGGACGCGCACAGGGCCGCGGCGGCCGCGGCCCTGGGCAGGGATCAGATCACCGACAAGACGTGGGCGGACATCCAGAGCTCCGCCGAACAGATCTGTGCCGAGGAGAAGGGTGTGTTCGCGCTGGCGACCACGATGAGCGCCGCCGATGAGGCCGACCTCGCGTTGCGCAGGGTGAACGTCGAGCACGTGTGCCCGGAGAGGTCGGGGGAGTTGGACGAGGCCCTCGCCGGGCAGTCCGGTTGAGGGAACGGCGGACTTCGTCCGGGGGTTCTCCGTGATCCTCCCAGGGCGCCTCGGGGCAGTGCGCTCCGGGGCGCTCTGCCGTTCGCGGGGGTCGACGGCCCCGAGGTAGGTCCGGGGAACCGCGGGTCCGGGGTCCGGGGCCCAGAGTCCGGGAAGGCCCGGGTTCGTGTGCCGGTCGTGTATCGGCCGTGCGCGAGTGTCGGCTGTGGCTGTGGCTGTGGCTGTGGCTGTGGCTGTGGCTGCGGGCGCGGCTGCGGGTGCGTGCAGGCGTGCACCGCGGGTGCCCTGCCGGGGTCGTGGCGGTTCGTCGGTGGTCGGGGGGATGATCGTGTTCGGTGTCGAGTCATCGGTGTCCGGGCCGTCCCGCTCCGCTCTACTCGCGGGTGCGGTGGCTCCGGCGGAGGAGGGTGCGGCGATGTCCAAGGTGACCTGTGATCTCTCGATCTCGGCGGACGGCTGTTCGGCCGGACACGGCCAGAGCGAAGAACGGCCGTTCGGTGACGACGGCGGTGATGGCTCGGGGGCGAAGCTGCACGCCTGGATGTTCGAGACCCCGGAGGAGAACCGGGCCGAGCTCGCGCGGATGGGTGCGGCCGGGGCGTTCATCATGGGGCGGAACATGTTCGGTCCGGTGCGCGGTGCGTGGGATCGGGACTGGAACGGGTGGTGGGGCGAGGATCCGCCGTTCCACGCGCCGGTGTTCGTGCTCACCCACCATCGGCGTGATCCGCAGCCGATGGCGGGCGGCACCACGTTCCACTTCGTCACCGACGGGATCGGGTCCGCGCTGGAGCGGGCGCGTGAGGCCGCGGGGGAGAGGGATGTGGCGGTCCAGGGTGGGGCCACCACGGTCAACCAGTACCTGGCCGCGGGGCTGATCGATGAGTTGCGGCTGCACATCGCGCCGGTGGTGTTCGGTGCCGGGACGCGGTTGTTCGAGGGCGTCGGGCCGCTGGGTCTGGAGCAGGTGGAGTCGCGGGCGGCGACCGGGGTGACGCATGTGACGTACCGGGTGGTGAAGTAGCGGCCTGTGGGGTGGCGGGTGCTCCGCCGACCGGGGGCGTGGAAAAGCGGGTGGCGGGGTGGTGGGTGCCGCGCCGTCCGGGGAGGTGTGGAAATTCGGGTGCCCTGCGGGTGGCGGTTGGTCAGACTGGGCCGATGCGCATGCACAGGGATCAGCTCGTCGTCACCCCGGAGACCGCCGCGCGGCTCATCGCCGACGGGTTTCCGCGCTGGGCCGGGCTGCCGCTCGTTCCGGTCCTTCCCGGGGGCACGGTCAACGCGGTGTTCCTCGTGGGGGAGGAGCTCGTCGCCCGGTTCCCTCTACAGCCGGCGGATCCCGAGGTGGCGCTCCGTGCCCTGAAGGACGAGGCCGAGGCGGCCCGGGAGCTTGTGGGCCGCACTCGTTTCCCGACCCCCGAACCCGTGGCGATCGGTGCGCCGGGGGAGGGGTACCCGATGCCGTGGAGTGTGCAGACGCGGTTGTCCGGGGTGCCCGCCGACCGGGTCGAGGCCGGGGGCGGGGTCGGTTTCGCGGTGGATCTGGCCGAGTTCGTGCGGGGTGTGCGTGCGATCGACACCCGGGGGCGGGTGTTCGCCGGGTCGGGGCGCGGGGGCCGCATCGCCGATCACGACGGTTGGGTGCGCACCTGCCTGGAGCGTTCGGAGGGGATGGTGGACGTGTCCCGGCTGCGGCGGTTGTGGGAGGAGCGGTTGCGTGATCTACCGCGGGGGAGCGTGCCGGATGTGATGACGCACGGGGATCTCATGCCCGGCAATCTGCTGGTGCGGGAGGGGCGCCTGGTGGGTGTGGTGGACGTGGGTGGTCTGGGTCCGGCCGATCCCGCGCTGGATCTGCTGTGCGCCTGGGATGTGCTGGAGGCGGGTCCCCGGCTGGTGTTCCGGGAGGCGCTGGGGGTCGATGACGCCGAGTGGGATCGGGGGCGGGCGTGGGCGTTCGAGCAGGCTTTGGGGTTGGTCCGGTACTACCGCGACAGCAATCCGCCGATGAGTCGGATCGGTCGTCGCACGCTGCGCCGGATCCTTGAGGCCGAGGAGTGAGCCGGGCCGCGCGGGCTCCGGTGGTGGGGGAGGGGCAGGGTCGGGGACCTCTCGTCTGCCCGCCGTGGGCTCGGGGCCGGGGACCCGGCCCGGTTGCCATGCCGGAGGTCATGTCCTCTGGAGTGGTGTGACTTTCGGGCGGGCGCATTCTTGCGGGTCGTAGCGATGGCCGACCGGGGTTGGCGGGCCATCGAGTGTTGGCGGCCCGCCGATCGGGGTGGAGGCCCGCCGACCGGGACGGAGGTGTCGCCGGAGACGGCGGCGCACCGGTCCGGCGGATACCGTCGGCGTGCGTCCGTGGGAACAGGGCCGGGAAAGCCGTACCACCGGGAAAGTCGCACCACTGGGTGGGACACCATCGTGCCGGACCTCGGCTGTGCGCGGGTGTGCGGTGGCCGGGGCCGACCCTGCGTGCGGTTTTCGAGGTCGTTCGGCTCCTGTGCGGATGCAGGGGTGTTCTGTCGCTCAATGGGAAGCAAGGTGTACAAGTAGGTCGAAGCTGCCAAAGAGCGCGAAGGGGATATCAATGGGCGAATGGCGCAAGAGCACCTACAGCAACTGTGAGGGCAACTGCGTGGAGGTCCGGGAGGGCGCCCGTGGTGCGGACGTCCGGGACACCCGGCACCGCGAGGCCGGACATCTCTCCTTCGACCCGGTGGAGTGGTCCGCGCTCCTGTACTCCGTGGCCCGCTGACCCACAGCCCCACCGCCTCACCGCCCCGGCGGCTCGCAGCGGCGGACCTGCCGAGCCCGCCGCCCCCGCCTCCTGCCCGGGGCCGCCGGCGGCGTCGGACCGCTGGGCACTCGCCCCTCCCGGGATCTCGTGCGCGACCGCGACACCCCGGTGATCATCGGCTCCGACATGCCCCGCACCCGGTTCCTCCCGCCGCGCCGCCGTCGAGGTCGGTACGCTGTGCGGGGCGGCCGCGCCGACCGGTCCGTGACCGGCGCGGCCGCCCCCACCTGGGCGGTTCCCGACTTGGGCGGCTCTCCGATCCCGCCGCCCCGGCCCCTCCGTTACAGGGTGCCGTTGCGGGCCTCGCGCCACAGGTCCACGCCGCCGTCGATCGCGTGCCCGTCGATCGCCGCCAGCTCCTGGTCGGTGAATTCCAGGTTCCCCAGCGCCGCCACGTTCTGCTCCAGCTGCGCCACCGACGACGCCCCGATGACCAGCGACGTCACCCGCGGGTCGCGCAGGGCCCAGGCCAGCGCCATCTGCGCGAGGGTCTGTCCGCGCCCGGCGGCGATGTCGTTGAGCGCCCGCAGGTGCCCCAGCGTCTCCTGCGAGAGCCATCCGGTGTCGAAGGACTTGTCCTGGGTGGCCCGCGACCCCTCCGGCACGCCGTCCAGGTACCTGCCGGTGAGCAGTCCCTGGGCGAGCGCGGTGAATCCGATGACGCCCACGCCCAGGTCGCCGACGGTGTCGAGCAGCCCCTCGGTCTCGATCCACCGGTTGAGCATCGAGTACGAGGGCTGGTGGATGAGCAGCGGTGTGCCCAGGTCGCGGAGGATCCCGTAGGCCTGGCGGGTGCGTTCGGCGTCGTAGGAGGAGATGCCGACGTAGAGGGCCTTGCCCTGGCGTACGGCGGTGTCCAGCGCCCCCATGGTCTCCTCTAGGGGGGTGGAGCCGTCCAGGCGGTGGGAGTAGAAGATGTCGACGTAGTCCAGCCCCATGCGCTTCAGGGACTGGTCGAGGGAGGCCAGCACGTATTTGCGGGAGCCGCCGCCCTGGCCGTAGGGGCCGGGCCACATGTCCCAGCCGGCCTTGGTGGAGATGACCATCTCGTCGCGGTAGGGGGTGAAGTCCTCGCGCATGAGGCGGCCGAAGTTGATCTCGGCGGCGCCGTAGGGCGGGCCGTAGTTGTTGGCCAGGTCGTGGTGGGTGATGCCCAGGTCGAAGGCGCGGCGGGCGATGGCGCGCTGGGTCTCGAAGGGGCGGTCGTCGCCGAAGTTGTGCCAGTAGCCCAGGGACAGCGCGGGCAGGTCCAGGCCGGAGCGGCCGGTGCGCCGGTAGAGCATGGTGCCGTCGTAGCGTTCGGGTGCGGCGACGTAGGTCATCGTGCGGGCTTTCTGGTGTGGCCGGTGTGGGTGTGTCGCCGGTGGGCGACGGGTTCCACTCTGCTCTCACCTGCGTCTTGTTGTCCAACAGGTGATTGTGGACCGATTGAGAAGTCGTGTTTCTCAGTGGGGGGTGACGGCCTCGGGGTGCCCGAGTTCGGTCAGTGCCCGGCGCAGCTTCTGTGCGGCGTCTTCGAGGGCGTCCTGGTCCTGTTCGACGGCCACGTCGGTGACGTCCAGGTCTTGGAGCCTCCACAGCGGTGACACGTGGATGTGCAGGTGGGGGACTTCGAGTCCGGCGATGAGGTACCCGGCGCGCGGGGAGTCGAACGCCTTCTTGACGGCCTGTCCGATGTGCTGGGCCACGCGGGTGCAGTGGGCGAGCAGGTCGGGGTCGGCGGTGGTCCAGTCGTCGACCTCGGCGCGGGGGACGACGAGGGTGTGGCCGGGGTTGAGGGGGGCGATGGTGAGGAAGGCGACCGCCACCGGGTCCTCCCAGACGAAGCGGCCGGGTAGTTCGCGTTCGATGATGCGGGTGAACAGGGTCGGCACGGGGTCGCCTTTCCGGGTCGTGGTGCGGGGTCCTCTCCCAGGGGCGCGGACCCCTCGGAGAGGACCACGTTCTCACGTCCGGGCGGGCCTCCAGCCCAACAGGGGTGCGAGCCGCCGGGCGATGTCGGTGAGGATCTGTGCGTAGTCCTCGTGGTCGAAGGTGAACGGCAGGGCGAACGCCACCTCCTGGACCTGCTGGAAGGCCGGGTCGGCGTGCAGGTGTTCGGCGATCTGCTCGGCGGGGCCGACCAGGTCGGGGGCGAACAGGATGCGTGCCGGGCCCTGCGGCTCGCGGGTGCGGGGCAGGCGGGCGTCGGCGTAGGCCCGGTACTTGGCCTTCTGTTCGGCGGTGGCCCCGTCGGTGGGGATCACCACCAGTCCCTGGGAGACGCGGGCGCGCTCGCCCAGCGGGTGGATTTTGCGGAACCGGCGGATGTGGGAGGCCTGGACGCGGGCGAAGTCGTCGTCCTCCTCCCCGTGCACCACGTTGCTGCTGAGCAGGTGGAGTCCCTGTTCGGCGGCGCGGGTCACCGAGGACAGTCCGGCCGCGCCGTACCAGAGGCGCCCGGCCAGGCCGGGTGCGTGGGGCTGGACGCGGGCGGAGTAGGTCTCGATGCCCTCGGTGCCGGTGAACGTGGAGGCGGGCTCGCCCGCCAGGAACCGGAGCAGGCGGGCGACCCGTTCGTGGGTGAAGTCCTCCTGGTCGGCGGTGTCGGGGTAGAGGCTGTGTTTGATGTGGTCGTAGTGGGTGGGCGGGCCGACGCTGACGCCGGGGTCGAGGCGTCCGCCGGAGAGGACGTCGACGGTGGCCAGGTCCTCGGCCAGGCGGAGCGGGTTCTCCAGTCCGAGGGGGATGACGGCGGTGCCCAGGCGGATGCGGGTGGTGCGCTGGGTGGCGGCGGCCAGGACGGCGACGGGTGAGGAGATGCCGTGCTGGAGGTGGCGCTGGCGGATCCAGGCGCTGTCGAAGCCGAGCCGTTCGCCGAGTTCGATCGTGCGCAGGGTGTTCTCGTGGCCGGTGGCGGGGTCGTGTTCGTCGAAGAGTCCGATGGTGAGGAAGCCCAGTCGGGTGAGCGGGCGGTCGGAGGTCATGCTTCTCCTGCAGGGTCGTGACCGAGCGCGCGGAGCAGGCACATGGTACGCCCCGGCCCGTGGGGGTCAGTGGTGGCCCCGGGTGGAGGCGGTGAGGGCTTCGTCGGCCTCGCGCAGGTCGTCGAGGAGGCGGGCGGGGTCGTCCAGGGCGGCGACGCCGCGGGCGGTGCCGCGCAGGCGCAGGGGCGGGAGCAGGACGAGGTTGACGGCGACGCCGATCGCGGAGCCGGTGAGGACGACGGCGAGGATCTCCGCGGCCCGGGTGAGGAATTCCGGTGGGCTGTGGAGGGTGACGAAGACGGAGAAGGCGAAGAAGGCGGCGGTGGCGACCCGGGTGCCCTGGTCGCCCAGGCGGCGCCAGCGTCCGATGGCCAGGGCGGCCAGGGCCGCCAGGGCGAAGACGGCGGTGCCGGTGCCGGCCGGGATCGCCGGTGCGGTCACACCAGGGCGATGCCCAGCAGTACCGCGGCGACCATGCGCAGTGATCGGAGCAGGGAGCGGTAGAGGGTGGCCCGCACCATCAGCAGGGCTGCGAAGGGGGCGAAGGCGGGGGTGGTCGCCCGCATGAGGTCGTGGGCGGTGACCCAGGCCAGGGTGGCGGCCAGGGTCGCTTTGAGGACCAGGACGGCGGTGTCGCGTTCTCGGCCCTCGAAGGCCGGGGCCCGGCGGAACCAGCGCCGGGCCCCGGTGGGGAGGGAGGCGGGTTCCCCGGTGGGGCGGGTCACCGGGTGTTCAGGCCGTGGTGCCTGCCGTGGTGGTCTCGTCGGTCTCGGGCTCGTCGTGGTCGACGCGTTCCCTGAGCTTGCCCAGGGTGGCGGACAGCAGCCGGGAGACGTGCATCTGGGAGCAGCCGATCTCTTCGGCGATCTGGGCCTGGGTGAGGTCGTCGAAGAAGCGCAGCCGCAGCAGGATGCGTTCGCGGTCGTCCAGGCAGGTCATGGCCGGGCGCAGGGATTCGCGTTCCAGGACGAGGTCGTAGGAGTCGTCCTCGTCGCCGATGCGCTCTTCCAGGGTGGAGCCGCCTTCTTCGTCCTTGTGGTCGGGCAGGTCCAGGGACAGGGTGCTGTAGGCCTCGGAGGCCTGGAGGAGTTCTTCGACCTCCTTGCGCGGCAGGTTCATCTCCTGTGCCAGCTCCTCGGTGCGGGGTTCGCGGGCGTGGCGTTGCTGGAACTCGACGCTCACACGGTGCAGGCGGCCGCGGTGTTCCTGGTGGCGGCGGGGGACGCGGACCGCCCAGGTGTGGTCGCGGAAGTGTCGTTTGATCTCGCCGGTGACCGTGGGCAGCAGGTAGGAGATGAACTTCTTGCCCCGGTCGGGGTCGTAGCCCCGGACGGCCTTGACCAGTCCCAGGTGGGCGGTCTGGCGCAGGTCTTCGTAGGGTTCGCCGCGGCCGCTGTAGTGGCGGGCGATCCGGTAGAGCAGGGGCCGGTACAGCTCCAGGACCTGTTCTTGGAGCAGGTTCGTGTCGGGGTGGCCTTCGGGCAGGTCCCGGAGGTCTTGGAGGAGCTCCTCCGCCGAGCGCCCGTGGACGTCCTCCTCGACGGCGTGGCCGGTGGTGGTGGACGTTGCGGTCATGGCAGCGGGCATGGTGTTTCCCTCCACGTGAACGGGGAGTGGATGTGCGGCGCGGTCCGTGTCCGGGCGGAGTCCCGGTGGTGCGTGGTCCGCGTCCTTGTTGTGGACGGGCCGTCGGTCCTTCGCTGTGCGCTGTTCGTGTTGAGCGCGTCGCGGCCCTGGTCACTCGACGCCGTGAATGCGGCTTCGGAGAGTGACCCGCAGTCTCTACGTGCCCGTTCGAGTGGCGTCTATAGCGGTCGTCGGGATGTTTTCCCAAGGTTGACCGGGACGTGGCGCGTTCGGGTTAGGCCGCGGTGGTGTGGACGGTGGCCGGGTGGGTGGCGCCGGCGGCGCCGCGCACCGGCGGGCGGGTGCGGTGCGGGGAGGTGCGGGGCGTGTGGCGCGACGGCGGTGACGAAGCCGCCCGGGGGCGGGGAGCGGTCGGCCGGGGGCGGGGGTCGGGCGCCGTGCGCGGGGCCGGCGTCTCACCGGTTGGGCCGGGCCGAGCTGACGTCGGCCAGGGCCGAGTCGCGGTCGATGGCCCGTGCCAGGTCGCCCATGGTGACGACGCCCACGACGCGGTCGCCGTCCACGACGGGCAGGCGGCGTACGGCGCCTTCGCGCATGGTGTGGACGGCGTCGCGGATGTCGCTCTGCGGGGGCACGGTGGCCACGTCGGAGGTGCAGATCTCGCCGGCGGTGTGCCGGGCGGGGTCACCGCCCTGGGCCACGCAGCGCACGACCAGGTCGCGGTCGGTGAGGATGCCGACCAGGTGGCCGTTCTCGGCGACGAGGACGTCGCCGAGGTCGGAGTCGCGCATGATCTGCGCGACCTCGCTCAGGGGCGTTCGGGGCTCGACGGTGCGCACGGGTGCGGTCATCACGTCGGAGATGCTGTTGGTGGCCATGTCGGTACCTCTCCTCACGGTTCGGGAATCTCGGGTCCGCAGGGGGCCACTAGCCGGTGCGGTGCGGGGTAAACCCCGGGTCCGGTGGCCGTACCGGTGATGTTTAGGGGCTTGTTCCCACAGGTAGTCGGCTGGTTGCATCGGGCATCGTTTCGTCGGTGCGATCCGGAGGGAGGCGGAATCCATGCGTGTCCTTGGGGTCAACGCGGTCTTTCGCGATCCGGCCGCCGCCCTGGTCGTGGACGGCCGTACGGTTGCGGCCGCGGAGGAGGAGAGGTTCTCGCGGCGCAGGCACGGCAAGGACCCGGTGCCGTTCTCCACGTGGGAGCTGCCGGTGCAGGCGATGCTCTGGTGTTTGGAGGAGGGCGATCTGGCGCCGTCGGACCTGGACGTGGTGACCTACTCCTACCACCCCGACCTGGCCGACCCCGAGGGTCCGGGGCAGGACGCCGACTGGGAGCACCTGCGCCTGTTCTACGTCGAGCGGGCGGCGCACTTCCTCGCGCAGGCGCTGCCGGGGCTGGACCGGCGGCGGGTGGTGTTCGTGCCCCACCATGTGGCGCACGCAGCCTCGGCGGTGCTGGCCGCGCCGCCCTTCGAGGGTGGGCGGGACGCGGTGGTCTTCGCCGCTGACGGGCGGGGCGAGTCGACCTCCCACCTGGTCGGTGCGTCCACGGGCGGGAGGCTGGAGGTGCTGAGCCGCCAGCCTTTGCCGGACTCGCTGGGGCTGGTCTATGAGGAGCTCTCCGAGCACCTGGGGTTCGGCCGTTCGGGTGATGAGGACGAGGTGGTGGCTCTGGCCTGCAAGGGTGAGCCCTCCATGCTCGGGGTGGTGCGCGAGCACCTGCGGTTCGAGGGCGGGGGCCGTGTCCGGGCCCGTGCGCTGGAGGTGCCGTGGGATGTCCTGGCGCCGCGCCGGGACCCGGGGGCGGAGCCCGTCCAGGAGCACGCGGATCTGGCCGCGAGTGTCCAGGAGGCGCTGGAGGAGACGATCCTGGGGGTTCTGGACTGGGCCTATGAGCGGACCCGGTTGCGGCGGCTGACGATGGCGGGCGGGGTCGCGTTCAACTGCGCGGCCAACAGCCGTGTTCACCGCGATGGGCCCTTCGATGACGTGTGGGTGCAGCCCGCCGCCGGGGATGCCGGGACGGCTCTGGGCGGGGCCCTGTACGCGGCGGCCAAGGCGGGGGACGATCCGCGGCCGATGCCCGGGGCGGACCTGGGCCGGTCCTGGGACGAGCACGAGGTGGAGGCTTTGCTGTGTGATGCCGGGGTGGCCTTCGAGCGCTCCGCCGACCTGCCCGCCGCGGTCGCCGCGGCGCTGGCCGACAACGCGCTGGTCGCCTGGTTCCAGGGCCGGGCGGAGTTCGGGCCGCGGGCGTTGGGGCGCCGCTGCCTGCTGGCCCATCCGGGCGATGCCGCCAACCTCCACCGGCTGAGCCGGGTCACGGGCCGCGGGCCCTTCGGGCCGGTGTCCCCGATGGTGGTGCAGGAGCGGGCCCCGGAGATCTTCTTCGACGGGCCGCTGCCGAGCCCGTACGGGCTGTTCGCCCACCGGGTGGCCCGGCGGTGGCGCGGGCGCCTGCCCGCGGTCGTCAACGCCAACGGTACGGCCCGGGTGCAGACGGTCTCCCCGGCGAGTGATCCGCTCACCGCGCGGGTGCTGGCGGAGTTCGAGGGCCGTACCGGGCTGCCGGTGCTGGCCGGTACCGGTCTGGCCACGCCGGGGCGTCCGATGGTGGATTCTCCGTGGGACGCGCTGGAGTGCTTCGGGTCGGCGCCCGTGGACGTGCTGGCCATCGGCCCGTTCCTGGTGCGCCGCCGGCGGTGAACCCTGCGGGGGTCCGGAACCCTGCGGGGGTCCATGTGTGAGCGGTGGGGATCGGGGCAGTGGCACGCGGGAAGGGAGGGATCGGCGATGACGCGGAAACAGCCTCCGGCGCAGAGCCAGCCCTATCCGGGGCGTACCGAGCCGATGGATCCCCGGCCGCGCGACGAGATGCGCGGCTACCGGGGCAGCGGACTCCTGGAGGGCAGGCGGGCGCTGATCACCGGCGGTGACTCCGGGATCGGGCGGGCCGTTGCGGTGGCCTTCGCCAAGGAGGGCGCCGACGTGGTGTTCGGCTACCTCAGCGAGGACGCCGAGGCCCAGCACACGGTGGGCCTGGTGCAGGAGCAGGGGCGGCGCGCCGTGGGGGTGCGCGGTGACCTGGCCGATGAGGCGCACTGTGCGCACCTGGTGCGCCGGGCGGTGGAGGAGCTGGGCGGGATCGACGTCCTGGTCGAGCACGCCGCCACCCAGAAGCCGGTGAAGGACTTCACGGAGCTGACCACCGAGCAACTGCGCCGCACCTTCGACGTGAACGTCATGGGGGTGTTCTGGACGGTGCG
This sequence comes from Nocardiopsis protaetiae, assembly GCF_045446735.1. Lineage (NCBI taxonomy): Bacteria > Bacillati > Actinomycetota > Actinomycetes > Streptosporangiales > Nocardiopsidaceae > Nocardiopsis > Nocardiopsis protaetiae. The sequence goes on along the minus strand of NZ_JBJJBV010000015.1, from coordinate 392 downwards.
CGAGGCCCTGCCGCACATCCCCGAGGGCGGGTCGATCATCATCACCGGGTCGATCAACGGATTGCGCGGCAATGACACGCTCATCGACTACGCGGCGAGCAAGTCCGCGGTGATGAACCTGTCGCTGTCGCTGTCGCAGACGCTCATGGAGCGCGGTATCCGGGTGAACTGTGTGGCGCCCGGGCCGGTGTGGACGCCGCTCATCCCCGCCACCCTCGGAGAAAAGGGGGCCGAGGGTTTCGGGGAGCAGGCGCCGATGGGCAGGGCGGCCGATCCGGACGAGATCGCGCCCTCCTATGTGTTCTTCGCCAGTGGGCGGCTGTCGTCGTACTACACGGGGGAGACGCTGGCGCCGACGGGCGGGGAGATCCAGGCCGGTTGACCGCGCGGGG
>NZ_JBJJBV010000149.1:0-16977 GCF_045446735.1 Nocardiopsis protaetiae | reverse complement strand
CCCTTCGTCGTGCGCGGGTGAGGGTCCGAGGGCGGGCGCGGGAGGGTCCGTGACCGGATGCGGACCGGGTCCCGGACCGGTCATCGTCCGAGAGAACTCTCATAGCGGGCGAATCTCCTTGTACCCCAGGTTTCTCCGCTTCTCGGGACGAAGCGAGTCTCATCTCTCGCCGCCCCTCGCTCCTGAACCCCGAGTTGGGATGTAGCGCCGACCTAGGGTTGACGGACGAAAGACCTTATACGGACAAAAGGGAGAAGTAGGCATGGAATCCACCCCGGTCGGCCCGGCCCCTGGCCTCTGGCACCTGGACCCGCTGCACTCCAGCCTCATCTTCGTCGCGCACTACCTGCGCTTCGGCCGGGTCCAGGGCACGTTCGGCCGCGCGCGGGGCCGGGTCCTGGTCGCGGAGGATCCGACCGCGTCCAAGGTCGAGGTGGTCATGGACGCGTCCAGCGTCAACACCGGCGTCGGCGCCCGCGACGCCCACCTGCGCTCCCCTGATTTCCTGGACGTGGGCAACCACCCGGAGCTGCGGTTCACCTCCACCGGCGTGGAGCCCGGGGGCCGGGGGCGCAATGCCTTCCGGCTGCACGGGGACCTCACCGTGCACGGCACCACAGCTCCTGTCGTCCTGGACGCCCAGTGGGTGGGCGAGGCCCCCGACTACGCGTTCCCCGACGACGTGTACGGCCACTTCTTCTCCGCCACCACCCGCATCCGTTTGTCCGACCACGGGGTGGGCGACGGCGGCGAGGTGCCCTGGGGCGGCCGCCTGGTCGGAGATGAGGTGGACATCGTGCTGGAGGTGCGGCTCCAGGACAAGGACCCCGCGCCGTTCCTCCAGCAGATCGGCCACAACGCCTGAGGCGCACGCGCAGGCGCGCTCCTCCGCCGCACCGCCCGCCGGGGACGACACCCCGACCCTCCTGTGGCACAGGGGGCCGGGGTCGGCACCGGTCAGCCCTGGAGCAAGGCCTCGACCTCGGGGCGGGTGGGCATGGAGGAGCTGGCGCCGGGGCGTTGGACCGAGAGGGCGGCCGCCGCGGCGGCGAAGCGCATGGCCTCGGCCGGGGTGGCGCCCTCGGCGCGGGCCACCGCGAAGGAGCCGCAGAAGGTGTCGCCGGCGGCGGTGGTGTCCACCGCTTCCACCTTGAGTGCCGGGACGTGCACCGGCTCGGCGCCGCGGGCGCCGTAGAGGGAGCCCTCGCCGCCCAGGGTGATGAGCACCTCCGGGACCTGTTCCAGCAGGGCCGCCAGCGACGCGCGGGGGTCGGTGAGGCCGGTGATCGCGGCCGCCTCGTGCTCGTTGGGGACGAGCACGTCCACTGATCGGAGGAGTTCGTCGGGCAGTTCGCGGGCCGGGGCCGGGGTGAGGTGCACCCGTACGCCTTGTTCGCGGCCGGTGCGCGCGGCCGCGATGACCGCTTGCATGGGCAGCTCCAGCTGGAGCAGGAGGGCGTCGGCCCCGCCGATGAGCTCGCGGTCGCCGGGCACGGTGCCGGTGACCTCGCCGTTGGCGCCGGGCACGACGATGATCGAGTTGCCGCCGCGGCCGTCCACGACGATGTGCGCGATGCCCGAGGGCCCCGGGACGGTGCGCAGGCCGGCGGTGTCGATGCCGGAGGCGACCAGGTTGTCGCGCAGCTCGGCGCCGAAGGCGTCGTCGCCCACCGCGCCCAGGAACACCGTGTCGGCGCCCGCGCGGGCGGCGGCGACCGCCTGGTTGGCGCCCTTGCCGCCGGGCACCTGCCGGAAGGCGGTGCCGGTGACGGTCTCACCGGTGGCGGGCGCGGCGTCCACGTAGGCCACCAGGTCCATGTTGACGCTGCCGAAGACGGCGATGCGCGGGGTGCTCATCCGTCCTCCTTCTTCTTGTCGCGGGGCAGGCCCTCTTCCCCGTCCAGGCCGACGATGACGGGCGCGTGGTCGGAGGCGCCCTTGCCCTTGCGCTCCTCGCGGTCGACGCTCGCGCCGCTCACCCGGGCGCGCAGCGCCGGGGAGGCCAGCACGAAGTCGATGCGCATGCCGCGCCGCTTGGGGAAGGCCAACCCCTTGTAGTCCCAGTAGGTGTAGACGCCGGGGCCCGGGGTGTGGGCGCGGACGACGTCCTCGAAGCCCGCCTTGCCCAGGGCCCGGAAGGCCTCGCGTTCGGGCTCGGTGACGTGGGTGAGGCCGTCGAAGGCGGCGATGTCCCACACGTCGTCGTCCTGCGGGGCGATGTTGAAGTCGCCGACGTAGGCGATCTGCGCGTCGGGGTCGGCGGCCAGGCTCGCCGCGCCCGCCTCGCGCAGGGCCTCCAGCCAGCGCAGCTTGTAGGCGTAGTGGGGGTGGTCGATCTCGCGGCCGTTGGGCACGTACAGGCTCCACACCTGGACGCCGTTGCAGGTGGCGCCGATGGCGCGGGCCTCGGCCTCCTCGGGCTCGCCGTAGCCGGGCTGGCCGGGGAACCCGACCTGGACGTCCTCCAGGCCGACCCGGGAGGCGATCGCGACGCCGTTCCACTGGGAGATCCCGTGGTGGGCGACCTCGTAGCCGCGGTCGGTGAAGACGGAGGCGGGGAACTGGTCGTCCCTGGCCTTGGTCTCCTGGATGGCGAGGACGTCGACCTCGCTCCGGTCGAGCCAGGCCCCGATCCGCTCGACCCGGGCCCGGGCACTGTTCACATTCCAAGTCGCGATACGCACAGCGCCAGCCTAGGGCTTTCCGACGACAGCCATGGAGAAGCGGCGTCGGAAGAAAGAAATGGGAAGGGACAGTCAGCCGAAGGCTGTCCGTAAGAGGGAGGTCGTCGGCCGAAGGCCGTCCGTTGAGGGTGGCGGTGGGCGACGGGAGGGCGGTGGAGGGCGACGGATTGGGCCCCGGTGCGGCCGTCCTCCGCACCGGGGCCCGACGGGACTCCCAGCACATGCCCGGTTGTTTCCGTCGCGCCCCGTAGGACGGCCGGGAGGGCTCCGAGGTTCGCATTTTGCCCAAGGTTTTTCCCGGCCCGCCACCCCCGGTGACGTGGAGAGCCGGTCCTGTGGTGCGTGACGCGCCCGCCTCCGGGTAGTGCTGTGATACAGGCCACACGAGACGCTCTTCCCGTTACGAGGTGACGACATGTCCGCGGCCGACCCCGAAGCCCGCGCGCAGACCCCCGACCCCACCGCCCCCGAGATCGACGAACGCCGTGCCAGAGCCGTCGCAGAGCAGGCCCGCGAGAGCACCTCGGACCTGCCCGGTTTCGCCAAGGAGCTGTACCTGGGCCGCCTGCGCCTGGACCTGATCCACCCGATGCCCGTCCCCGACCGGGAGGACGACGAGCGCGGCGAGGCCTTCCTGGCCCGGCTGCACGACTTCTGCGAGGGGATCGACGCCCAGCGCATCGAACGCGAGGAGCGCATCCCCGACGAGGTCGTGGCCGGGCTGCGCGAGCTGGGCGCCCTGGGCATGAAGATCCCCGCCGAGTACGGCGGCCTGGGACTGAGCCAGGTGCACTACAACCGCGCCCTCACCCTGGTCGGCTCGGTGTCCCCCGCGATCGGCGCCCTGCTGTCGGCCCACCAGTCGATCGGCGTGCCCCAGCCGGTGTCCATGTTCGGCACCCCCGCGCAGAAGCGGGAGTTCCTGCCGCGCTGCACCCGGGAGATCAGCGCGTTCCTGCTCACCGAACCCGACGTGGGCAGCGACCCCGCCCGGCTGCGGACCACCGCCGTGCCCACCGGGGACGGCGGCGGCTACCGGATCGACGGGGTGAAGCTGTGGACCACCAACGGCGTCGTCGCAGACCTGCTGGTGGTCATGGCGCGGGTGCCGGAGGGGCCCGGGCACCGGGGCGGCATCACCGCGTTCGTGGTCGAGGGGGACGCCCCCGGGATCACCGTGGAACGGCGCAACCGGTTCATGGGCCTGCGCGGGATCGAGAACGGCCTCACCCGGCTGCACGACGTCCGGGTGCCGGTCGCCAACCGGATCGGTGAGGAGGGGCAGGGGCTGCGCATCGCCCTGTCCACGCTCAACACCGGGCGCCTGTCCCTGCCCGCCCTGTGCGTGGGCGCCGGCAAGTGGGCCACCAAGATCGCCCGCGAGTGGTCGCGCGAGCGGGTCCAGTGGGGGCGGCCGGTCGGAAAGCACGAGGAGGTCGCCAAGAAGATCTCCTACATCGCCGCCACCACCTACGCCATGGAGGCCATGCTCGACCTGGCGAGCCGGATGGCCGACGAGAAGCGCAAGGACATCCGCATCGAGGCGGCCATCGCCAAGCTGTGGGCGTCCGAGCACGCCTACCGGATCGCCGACGAGCTGATCCAGATCCGCGGCGGGCGCGGGTTCGAGACCGCCGAGTCGCTGGCCGCCCGCGGCGAACGCGGGATCCCCGCCGAGCAGCTGCTGCGGGACCTGCGCATCAACCGGATCTTCGAGGGCAGCACGGAGATCATGCACCTGCTCATCGCCCGTGAGGCGGTGGACGCCCACCTGGCGGTGGCCGGGGACATCATCGACCCGGACGCGGACCGGGCGGCCAAGGCGCGGGCGCTGACCAAGGCGACCGGGTTCTACGCGTCCTGGCTGCCGACGCTGGCGGTGGGGCGGGGACAGCTGCCGTCGGCGTACGTGGAGTTCGGGCCGCTGGCCGGGCACCTGCGGTACGTGGAGCGGACCGCCCGCCGGCTGGCGCGGTCCACGTTCTACGGGATGACGCGCTGGCAGGGGAAGATGGAGGTCAAGCAGGGGTTCCTGGGCCGGGTGGTGGACATCGGCGCGGAGCTGTTCGCGATGAGCGCGGTGGTGGTGCGGGCCCGGTACGACGCCGACACCCGGCCCGAGCGCGGCAGTACGCCGCTGGAGCTGGCCGACGTGTTCTGCCGCCAGTCGCGGCTGCGCGTCGAGGCGCTGCTCGAAGGCCTGTGGTCCAACACCGACGACGTCGACGGCAAGCTGGCCCGCCGGGTCATGGACGACTCCTACACGTGGCTGGAGGAGGGCGTGGTCGACCCGTCCCTGCCGGGGCCGCTGATCGCCCCGGCCGACCCGGGGCCCTCGAAGGAGAAGAACCTGCACCGGAAGATGGGCTGAGCCGCGGATTGTCGGCGGCGAGGGCTACCGTGTTCGGCATGCCCGAACCGCACCCCCGCCGCGACGCGGAACTGTCCCTCGCCCAGGCCCGCCGGATCGCGATCGCCGCCCAGGGGCTGGCCGGCCCCCGGCCCGCGGGCACACCGAACCTGGGCCATCTGGGCCGGGTGGTGAGCCGCCTGGGGATCATCCAGATCGACAGCGTGAACGTGCTGGCCCGCAGCCAGTACCTGCCGGTGTTCGCCCGGATGGGCGGCTACGACACCGCGCTGCTGGACCGGGCGGCCACCACCGCCGCCAAGGCGGGCCCGGCCCGCCTGGTCGAGTGCTGGGCGCACGAGGCGAGCCTGGTGCCCCCGGCCACCCGGCAGCTCATGCGGTACCGCATGGAGCGCAACCGGGCCCGCACCGGCTCCGGCTGGATCAACGGGATCCAGGAGGAGAAGCCCCAGCTGGTCAAGGCGGTCCTCGAAGAGGTCGCCCGGATCGGCCCGGCCACCGCCCGCGAGGTGGAGGCCGCGCTCGCCCACGACGTGCCGCGCGCCAAGGACCACTGGGGGTGGAACTGGTCGGAGGTCAAGAAGTCCCTGGAGTACCTGTTCTGGATCGGGGACCTGACCTCCAACGGCCGCAACTCCCAGTTCGAGCGCCGCTATGACCTGCCCGAACGCGTCCTGCCGCCGGAGGTGCACGCCGCCCCGCTGCTGCCCGAGGCGGACGCCCACCGGGAGCTGGTGGCCATCGCCGCCCGCGCGCACGGAATCGCCACCGAGCCCTGCCTGCGCGACTACTTCCGGCTCAAGGGCGCCGAGGCGCGCCCGGCCGTGGCCGACCTGGTGGACTCCGGCGAGCTGGTCCCGGTCCGGGTCCGCGGCTGGGACCGCACCGCCTACCTGCACCGGGACGCCCGGGTGCCGCGCAAGGTGAACGCGCGGGCGCTGCTGAGCCCGTTCGACTCCCTGGTGTGGACCCGCGACCGGGCCGAGGAGCTGTTCGGCTTCCGGTACCGCATCGAGATCTACACCCCGGCCCACAAACGCGTGCACGGCTACTACGTGCTGCCGTTCCTGCTCGGCGAGGACCTGGTCGCCCGCGTCGACCTCAAGGCCGACCGCGCCGCGGGCACCCTGCTCGCCCAGCGGATCACCCTGGAGGACGGCGCCCCGGCCGACACCCTCCCGCAGCTGGTCGAGCACCTGGCCGAGATGGCCGCCTGGCTCGACCTCCCCAACGGCCCCGGCGGCCCCGCCCTGGCCGGCTAGTTCGGCGAGATGAGTTTGACGGTCGGGAAGTAGGTGCGGAATCTGCGTGCGTCCCGGGTCAGCAGTTGGAAACCGGAGACCGCGGCGTGCGCCCCGATATAGAAGTCGGGCAGCGGCGCGGTCTTCACCCCACCCTGCTTTCGGTAACGGCTATGGCACTTGCCTGCCAGAAAGGCGGCATCCCACGGCAGGTCCGCCCGGACGAAGTCATCGACGAGCAGCTCTTCGAGGTCCTCGATCCGCGTGAAGCGCACTGAGATCTCGGCATAGATGATCGGGTTGATGATCAGCGGACCCTGGTCAGCGGCATCGGCCAGGGCCTGGACGGACCATTCACCCCAGTTCGGGTCCTCGGTGAAGACGTCCAGCAGCACGTTGGCATCGACCAGCACCTGAGTGGGCCCTTCGTGCCGAGGCGCCGCACACGAGATCGGGTCAGGCCCCGTCATCGTCGTCCCCCCGGGTCATCGCCATGATCTCGTCGGTGGACAACCGCACGTCCCCCTTGCCGCGCAGGCGCTCGACCAGCCGTGCACCCTTGCTGGGTGCGGACGCGGCACGCACCACCCTGGCACCGGTCCCGTCCAGCACGAACTCGACCTCATCGCCGGGCTTGAGGCCCATGCTTCTGCGAACCTCGACGGGGATGGTGACCTGACCCTTTTCCGTGATTCTCATGCCACCATGGTAATACTTCCGAGGTATTACTCTCAGGGGTCTGTTCACTCGCGTTCCTCCGACACCAGGTCCGACAGCGGTGTGCCGCTTCCGGCGGCTTCGCGGGCCCGCTCGAACGCGGCCTGGTCCGGACGCCGCCGGGGCGTGCCGGAGGTGTCCAAAAGGCCCGCGCGGGTGAGCGCGGCCCCGAGCTCTTTCACTTCGCCGTTCGCTGTGTGCGTCACCCGCCCCATGGTTCCAGGGCGGGTGCTCACCCGGAGGCTAATCGGGGATCACACACTTCCTCGGACGCACGCGGGCCGCGCGGCCTCGGGGAGGCGGCGCGGCCCGGCGGGCGCGGGTCAGACGCGTTCGATGATGGTGACGTTGGCCTGGCCGCCGCCCTCGCACATGGTCTGGAGGCCGTAGCGGCCGCCGGTGCGGTGGAGCTCGTTGACCAGCTTGGTCAGGAGGATGGCGCCGGTGGCGCCCAGCGGGTGGCCCAGGGCGATGGCGCCGCCGTTGGGGTTGACCTTGGCCGGGTCGGCGCCCAGCTCCTCGATCCAGGACAGCGGGACCGGGGCGAAGGCCTCGTTGATCTCGGTGACGTCGATGTCGTCGATGCCCAGACCCGCCTTCTCCAGGGCGATCTTCGTGGCCGGGATCGGGGCGGTGAGCATGTAGACCGGGTCGTCGCCGACCAGGGAGAGCTGGACGACGCGGGCCAGCGGGGTGAGCCCGTGCCGCTCCACGGCGCGCTCGGAGGCGATGAGCACGGCGCCGGCGCCCACGGAGATCTGGCTGGCCACGGCGGCGGTGAGCTCCCAGCCATCGCGCAGGGCCTTCAGGCCCGCCATCTTCTCCAGGGTGGTGTCGGCGCGCACGCCCTCGTCCCGGGTGACGCCCGCGATCGGGGCGATCTGGGCGTCGAAGTAGCCCTCGGCCAGGGCCTTGGCGGCGCGCTGGTGGCTCTCCAGGGCGTACTGCTCCAGCTGCTCGCGCTTGAAGCCCCACTTCTCGCACATGAGCTGGGCGCCGCGGAACTGGGAGATCTCCTGGAAGCCGTAGCGCTCGACCCAGCCGTCGCCGTACAGGCCCAGGTCGTTGTCGATGGCGTACTGGACGTTGGAGCCCATGGGGACCATGCCCATGTTCTCCACGCCCGAGGCGACCACCAGGTCCTGGGTGCCGGACATGACTCCCTGGGCGGCGAAGTGGACGGCCTGCTGGGAGGAGCCGCACTGGCGGTCGATGGTGACGCCGGGGACGCTCTCGGGCAGCCCGGCGGACAGCCAGGAGGTGCGGGCCAGGTCCAGGGCCTGGGGGCCGACCTGGCTGACACAGCCCATGATGACGTCCTCGACGGCGGACGGGTCGACGCCCGTGCGCTCGACGAGCTCCTTGAGCACGTGCGCGCCGAGGTCGGCGGGGTGGACGGCCGCCAGCGCGCCCTTCTTCGTACCGACGGGGGTGCGTACGGCGCCGACGATGTATGCCTCGGCCACGGGTCCTCCAAGGGCCTGGGTGACGTTTCCTGTGAACCGAACTGTATTCGGTTTTATGGATCCGGCAAGACCCCGGCCCCCCTTCACCGTCCGTTTCCCCTTCTGTTCACCCCGGCGTGCTGCCCTGGAGTCGACGAGAGGAGACATCGATGAGCGGGGTGGCCATGGCCCTGGGCACGGCCGCGGGCACGGTGCTGTTCTTCCTCACCTTCGCCTCCGGGCGGCGCGCCCTGGCCTGGGCCGTCGGCGGGGGCGCGCTGGCCGCGGGGTTCGCGGCCGCCCGCCTGCTGGGGGAGGCACCCCTGTGGGTTCTCCTGGTCCTGGCGTCCGTCGCGGCGCTCCTGTGGGGCTGGCTCCACCTGGCCTCCCGGTGGGCGGACGCCGACGAGGAGGCCGCCCGGTACTACCCCGGCTTCGTCGCACCCGGGGGTGTCCCCGGCGGCACCGACCACGACCGGGCCGACGCCGGAGACTAGCCCCGGCCGTCCTCCCGGACCACCCGGCCCGCGTCGCCCTCGTCGCCGAGCGTCTCGGCGGTCATCCGCTCCAGCGCGGCCACCACCTCCGGGTGCAGCTCCGGGTCGTAGTCGTCGAGCAGGGAGCCCAGCGCCTCCCGCTGGGCCTCGAAGACGCCGCGAGCGGCCGCCGCGCCCTCGGCGTTCAGCTCCCAGGGCTCGCCCTCCCCGGTGAGGTAGCCCGCCTCCAGCAGCTCCTGGTGGACCGCCTCCCAGCGGTCGTCGGACAGCCGGGACATCTCCACCAGCTCCGACACCCGCAATGGCCCGGTCACCGCCAGGTGGCTCAGCACCCAGCAGGCCCGCGGCGAGATCTCCAGCCCCGCGGCGCCGCACAGCCGCGCGTACATCTCCCGCGCCCCCTCGTGGCCGCAGGACCGGTAGATCTCCCGCTCGACGGTCTCGATGGCGCTGCGCCCGCCCGAGGCCACCGGCGGGATGGACTCCCCCAGGTCGGCGGACTGCGACCCGATCGTGGTGCGCAGCGGCACCTCCGGCAGGAACAGGGCGAGCAGCAGCCCCACCAGGGCCACCGGCACCGCCCACAGGAACACCACGTCGATCGCGTCGGCGTACGCCTGGAGGAACGAGGCCTGCGCCTGCGGGGACAGCCGGTCCAGCAGCCGCGGGTCGCTCTCCAGCGCCGTGACGTCCATGCCCGCGGGCGGGGCGAACGACCCCAGCCGGGCGGCCAGGTTCCCGGCCAGCTGGCTGGAGAAGACCGCGCCGAACACCGCGGTGCCGACCGACCCGCCGATGGACCGGAAGAACGTCGCCGCCGAGGTGGCCGCGCCCAGGTCGGCGTAGTCGGCGGCGTTCTGCACGACCACCACCACGACCTGCATCACCAGGCCCAGGCCCACCCCCAGCACGAAGAACGACCCCCACATCTGCCACTCGGAGGTGTCCGGCCCCAGCCGCGACAGCAGGAACAGCCCCACCGAGGTCACCGCCATCCCGGCGATGGGATACGGCTTGTACCGGCCGGTGCGGGTGACCAGCCGCCCCGACGTGATCGAGGTGAGGAACAGCCCGACCACCATCGGCAGCAGGAACAGCCCCGAGGCCGTCGGCGACTGCCCGTGCACCACCTGGAGGAACAGCGGCAGGAACGCCATCGAGCCCATCATCGCGAACCCGACGCACAGGCCGATGCCCATGGCGATCACCACCACGGGGTTGCGGAACAGCCCCAGCGGCAACACCGGTTCGGCCGCCCGGCGGGCCGACAGCCACCACCCGGCCCCGAGCGCGACACCGGCCACCGCCAGCCCGATGACCTGCGGTGACGCCCAGTCGTAGACGGCGCCGCCCCAGGAGGCGACCAGGGTGAGGCACACGGCGGTGGCGGCCAGCAGCACGATCCCGGCGTAGTCGATGGTCCGCCGCCCGGTGGGCCGGGTGGCGGGGAGCACCGCCAGGACCGTGACGAACGCCAGCACGCCCAGCGGCAGGTTGACGTAGAACACCCACCGCCAGGACAGGTGGTCGACGAACAGGCCGCCCAGCAGCGGCCCGGCCACGCTGGAGACGCCGAAGACCGCGCCGAACCAGCCCTGGTAGCGGCCGCGTTCGCGCGGGGAGACGACGTCGCCCACGATCGCCATGGCCAGCACCATCAGCCCGCCGCCGCCGATGCCCTGCAACCCCCGGAAGAGGATCAGCTGGAACATGTCCTGGGACAGGCCGCACAGCGCCGACCCGGCCACGAACACGGCGATGCACACCAGGAACAGCGTCTTGCGGCCGAACTGGTCGCCGAGCTTGCCCCACAGCGGGGTGCTGGCGGTGACCGCGAGCAGGTAGGAGGTGATCACCCAGGACAGGTGGTTGAGTCCGCCCAGGTCGGAGACGATCGTCGGCAGCGCCGTGGACACGATCGTCTGGTCGAGCGCGGACAGCAGCACGGTGAGCATGAGCGCGGTCATGATGACCGCGATCCGCCCGCTCCGGTGCTCCCGCCGCTCCCTGCGGGTCTGGACCATCGCCCCTCCGCCTTCCGTCGGCCGACCGGTGCGGCCACCCTAAAAGCGGATTCACTGCACGAAAGGCCGGAACACCCGGACGAACAGGAACTTTGCCGCCACTTGGACCCACCCCTTCAAAACCGAATTGGGTTCGGTTACTGTGGCGGCAACCGTGATCCACGACACCCTCGGAGCGCAAGCATGAAGCGGGAACTCTTCGACGCCGACCACGACCTCTTCCGCGAAACGGTGGCCGAGTTCCTCAAGCGGGAGGTCGTGCCCTTCCACGACCAGTGGGAGAAGGACGGCATCGTCCCCCGCGAGGTCTGGGTCAAGGCGGGCGAGGTCGGCCTGCTCGGACACGGGATCCCCGAGGAGTACGGCGGCACCGGCCTCAAGGACTACCGCTACAACGCCGTCGTCAACGAGGAGGTGTGCGGGGCCCACGCCAGCGGCCTGGGCGTCACCCTCCAGAACGACGTCATCGCCCCCTACCTCGTCGACCTCACCACCGACGAGCAGAAGCGGCGCTGGCTGCCCGGCTTCGCCAGTGGCGAGATCATCACCGCCATCGCCATGACCGAACCCGGCACCGGCAGCGACCTCCAGGGCATCCGCACCTCCGCCGTCCGCGACGGCGACGAGTGGGTCATCAACGGCTCCAAGACCTTCATCACCAACGGCATCAACGCCGACCTGGTCATCGTGGTCTGCCAGACCGACCCCGGGGCGGGCGCGCAGGGCTTCTCGCTCATCGTCGTGGAGCGCGGCACCCCGGGCTTCGAGCGGGGCCGCAACCTCGACAAGATCGGCATGAAGGCGCAGGACACCGCCGAGCTGTCCTTCCAGGACGTGCGGGTCCCGGCGGACAACCTCATCGGGCAGGAGGGGCAGGGGTTCATCCACCTGCTCCAGAACCTGCCGCAGGAGCGGCTGTCCATCGCGGTGTGCGCGACGGCCTCCGCCGAGTTCATGCTCAAGCACACCATCGAGTACTGCCGGGAGCGCACCGCGTTCGGCCGTCCTATCGGGCGGTTCCAGAACACCCGTTTCGTCCTGGCCGAGTTGGCGACCGAGGTGGACATCGCCCGCACCTACGTGGACCGCGCGGTGACCCTGCTCAACCGGGGCGAACTCACCGTCGAGGACGCCGCCATGGCCAAGTGGTGGACCACGGAGCTGTGCAACAAGGTGATGGACCGTTGTCTTCAGCTTCACGGCGGGTACGGGTACATGATGGAATACCCGGTGGCACGGGCCTGGCAGGACACCCGCGTGCAGACGATCTACGGTGGTACCACCGAGATCATGAAGGAGATCGTGGGACGCGGCCTGGGCCTGTAGCCGGGGCCACCCCTACCCCCGTCCAGAAGGGTCGAGTCGCTCATGGTCAGTGGTGCGTGGGACGGCCTCATCGTCATGGGCCTGCTGGTCGTGCTGCTCGTCATCGGCGTGCGCAAGCTGCGGCCCAAGGTCCACATCCCCTGGAAGACCAGCGCGATCGTGGTCTTCTTCATCTTCATGTGCCTGATGCTGTGGGCCTGGTCCTGGCGCTGAGCGCTCCGGCGGGGTTCTGGAGGTTCCAGAGGAGCGGTCCGAGGAACGAGGACTGCGACGGAGGAACCGAAGGTTCCCGCCCAAGGGGAGCGCTCAGCGCAGGCCGAAGCGAAGCGGAGGCCAAAAAAGGGCACTGAGCGGCCGGGCTCAATAACCCTCCTCCTCTTCCGCCTCCCGGCGCCGGGTCGCGGGGTCCGCGGGCCCCGCGCCCGCGGCCCGGCGCAGCAGGGCGCCGCCCGCCTGGGGCAGGATCAGGACGCTGAGCATCCCCGCGGCCACGATCGCCGCCGCGTGGGCGCTGTCCACCGACCCGCTGCGGGTGCCGATCGTGGTCAGGACCGTGAGCAGCGGCAGCGCGGTGGCCGAGAACAGCACCAGCGCGGGGCGCTGGGCGTCGGGCACGTCCCCGCGCGAGAACACGTATTCGGGACCGCCCCGGACCAGCAGGAACGCCGCCAGCAGCACCGGCAGGAGCAGGAACAGGAGCGGCTGCGCCAGCAGCGAGGCCAGGTCGAAGCGCACCCCGGTGATCACGAAGAACACCGGGATGAGGAACCCGAAGCCGATGGCGTCCATCTTGGCCTCCACCCGCTCCGCCTCCTCCTCGTGGTTGATCGAGATCATCAGCTTGATGACGACGCCCGCCGCGAACGCCCCGAGCAGGGCGTCCAGCTGCATGGCCGAGGCCAGCCAGACCAGCGCCACGATCACCACCATGCACAGCCGGACCGCCACCTGCGCGCTGGAGCCCAGGGTGGCCCGGACCAGACGCGCCCACCGCTCCGAACGCGGCCGGGTGGCCGCCCAGGCGCACGCCCCGGCCAGGGCGAAGAACGCGGCCAGCAGCAGGGTGCCCTGCCAGGGCCGGTAGCCGCTGAGCAGCAGGGCGATCAGCACGATCGGCCCGAACTCGCCGACCGAGCCCGAGGCCAGGAACCGGGTGCCGAACACCCCGCCCAGCGCCCCGGAGTCGCGCAGGATCGGCAGCACCGTCCCCAGGGCGGTCGTGGTGAGCGCCAGCCCGATGATGAGCGCCGTCTGGGAGGTCCCGAACAGCGCCCACCCCAGGCCCAGCCCCAGGGCAACCGAGCAGGCCCAGGCGAGCAGCGCCCGGTTGAGCGGACGGCCCCGGATCCGGCGGAAGTCGATCTCGTACCCGGCCATGAACATCAGCAGGGCCAGGCCCAGGTCGGCCAGCAGGGTGATGGTCTCGTTCTCCCTGACGAGCCCGAGCACCGAGGGCCCGAGCACGATCCCGAAGCCGATCTCCAGCACCACCGACGGCACGACCACCCACCGCGCCAGCCGGTCGCCGAGCAGCGGGGCCAGCAGGGCCGCCACCAGGAGGGCCAGGAGCATGCCCATCGTGCCGAGTTCCGCGCCGTCCATGTCCCCCCGCTCCCCGGGCCGCGCGCCCCGGACGTGGGAACACTACGTCCGGGGCGCCCCGGGAGAGCGGGTGGACACGCCTTCAGTGCCCGGTGAGTGAGGGTGGTGGCGGGCGACGGGCGGGCCGAAGCGAAGCGGAGGTTCAAAAGAGCACGGTCAGGCCCAGGGGTCGAAGTCGATCCCGGCGGGCTTGGCCTTGTTCAGCGCGCCCGGGAAGGAGCCGTCCCGCAGGTCGAGCTGGGCGCTGCCGAAGTTCGCGGAGGTGAGGATGTCGCGGATGCCGGGCGGGAAGTGGTCCCAGCCGACCAGGTCCGGGTACTGCCAGACGCCGTAGTGGTTCTCCGGCGGGTCGTCGTGCCCGGCGGCGAACCGGAAGGCGTGGGTGGACAGCCCGTCCTTGTGGTAGACGATCTTGGCGTGGGTGCCCTCCCAGAGCACCTGCTCGGCCGGGCGGGTGACGTAGTCCCCGTGGGCGGAGGCGGACACGTAGCGGGCCTGGTCGCCGTACACCCACACCACGACGTGCTCCAGGTCGTGCCGGTGGCCGCAGCAGCCCGGCAGCACCTGGTCCTTCTCGAAGTAGAGCGCGTACATGTACGCGCACCAGCCGCTGGGGTCGCACTTGGAGCGGGAGTAGGAGTTGGTGTTGTCCAGGTCCTCCCGGTCGCGGCAGTTGCCGTTGAGGGCTCCGCTGGTGTTCAGGCCGGGGTTGAGGGTGCCGTCCGGGCCGATGGCGGGGGTGGGGTAGCAGCCGTCGGTGTCGTAGTCGAAGGCGGGCTGCCACCTGCCCTCCTCCGCGGTGTGGGCGGCGGGCAGTGCGGGCGGGGGTGCGGCCAGGGCGATGCCCGGCGTGACCAGGACGAGGGCGGCGGCCAGGGCCAGGGCCCGGCGCCCGATGCGGGAGGGTGCGCGTTGCGGCAAGGGGGTTCTCCTCTCGATGCCCGGCACAGGGGGCGTGCCGGCGACCGGAACACCGCACGGGGGTCGTGCGATCACCCTGAGTGAACAAGCGGGGCGTGGGGGCGTCCCGGTCGGAGTCGATGACACCAGGGCTCGGGCGCCCGCGCAACGGGGGCAACGCAGAGTTCCCCGGCGCTTTCACCATCGGGAGGGAGAGTTCCCCGCGCGTTCGGCGCGGGGAACGTTCACAGGCGTCCGGCGTCGATGATCCGCTGGAGGAATTTCCGGGTCCGCGGCTCCCGGGGGTCGCCCAGCACCTGCTCGGGCGGCCCCTGTTCCAGGACCCGCCCACCCTCCAGGAAGCACACGGTGTCGGCGACCTGCCGGGCGAACCCCATCTCGTGCGTGGCCAGCAGCATGGTCATGCCGTCGTCGCGCAGCCCCCGCACCAGGTCCAGCACCTCCCCCACCAGCTCGGGGTCCAGGGCGCTGGTGATCTCGTCCAGCAGGAGCAGCCGCGGCCCGTTGACCAGCGCCCGCACGATCGCCGCCCGCTGCTGCTGGCCGCCCGACAGCCGGTCGGGGTACTCCCCGGCCTTGTCGGCCAGGCCCACCCGCTCCAGCAGCTCCCGCGCCCTCCCCTCGGCCTCCCGGCGTTCGCGCCGGTGCACCCGGCGCGGGGCCAGGGTGATGTTGTCCAGCACGGTCATGTGCGGGAACAGGTTGAACGACTGGAACACCATGCCGATCCGGCGGCGCACCCGGTCCACGTCCACCCGCGGGTCGGTGATGTGCTCGCCGTCCAGGTGGATGGTGCCGTCGGTGACCGGCTCCAGCAGGTTGGCGCAGCGCAGCAGGGTCGACTTGCCCGAGCCGGAGGCGCCGATGAGCACCACCACGGCGTGTTCGGGCACGTCCAGGTCCAGCCCGTCCAGCACCGTGTTGCCGCGGAACTCCTTGCGCACCCCGCGCAGGCGCAGCACCGGCGCCGGGCCCTCGATCCGGGCCGCCCGGTCCAGTTCGCTCACCGTCCCCCCTCCGCGGACTGGCGCCGCGCCGCCCGCAGCGTCACCTGGTCGGTGATCGCCACCAGCGGGATCGCCATGAGCACGAACAGCACCCCGGCGACGATGTACGGCGTGAAGTTGTAGGTCTGCGCGGTGGCGATCTGCGCGGCGCGGATCGCGTCGATGGGCCCGGCCAGCGAGATCAGGCCGACGTCCTTCTGCATCGCCACCATGTCGTTGAGCAGCGGCGGCGACACCCGCCGCACCGCCTGGGGCAGCACCACCCAGCGCATGGTCTGCGGGTAGGTGAGCCCCAGGGAGCGGGCCGCCGCGATCTGGCTGGGGTGGACCGACTCGATCCCGGCGCGGAACACCTCGGCGATGTAGGCGCCGTAGACGACCGACAGGGCGATCCCGCCGAGCACGAGCACGCTCGGGGTGTTCTCCAGCCGCAGCCCGGGCACCCCGAACGCCATCAGGTACAGCACGATGATGAGCGGGGCGCCGCGGAACCCGTAGGTGTAGGTGGTCGCCAGCGCGCGCAGCGGGAAGAACACCGGTCCGCGCAGGGTGCGCAGCACCGCGGCGAGCAGGCCGAGGGCGAGCGCGCCCAGGGCGCAGAACACCAGCAGCCGCACGTTGAGCCACAGGCCGGTGAGCACCGCGGGCAGGGCGTTGAGCGCGATCTCGGGGTCGAAGAAGGTCTCGCGCACCCGCTCCCAGCCGGGCGAGCCCACCACGACGGTCACCAGGACGGCGCCCAGCACGGCGGTGGAGACCGCGCCGACCAGCACCGAGCGAACGCTCTGGCGCCGGCGCAGCGCGGCCCGCTCCACCTCTAGGACGCTGGGCACGTGCCCGGGGATGTGTGGTGCCACGTCAGCCCAGCTCGGGGGCGTCCGCGGCCTCGGCCAGCCACGCCTGTTCGAGCTCGGCCAGGACGCCGCGCTCGCGCAGGGAGTCCACGGCGCCGCCGACGCAGTCGGTCAGCGGCGAGTCCAGGTCCAGGACCAGGCCGAACTGCTCGGTGTCCCCCTCGACCGCGGGCAGCTGGCCGACGATGACGGCGTCCTCCAGCTCGGCGGCGGTGATGTAGAAGGCGGTGGGCAGGTCGAAGACGACCGCGTCCACCTGGCCGTTCTCCAGGGCCTGCTTGGCGTCGT
>NZ_JBJJBV010000148.1:0-17154 GCF_045446735.1 Nocardiopsis protaetiae | reverse complement strand
TGCGGTGGCGCCGGGCGGCAGCGGTGCCCGCGCTCGCGGCGGCCGCGTCGGTCGCGCTGGTCGCGGCGGGCGCGGCGGCCAACCCGGGCGGTGCGGCGCAGCCGCTGCCGACCGCGCTCGCGTACACGCTCGACGCCGACACCGGGGAGGCGTTCTGGACCCTCCCCCGGGACCGGGAGGACCCGCGCGCCCCGGACCCGTGGGCGGCGGGGTTCGTGGCGGGGGAGGCCGTCGACAACCCCGCCCCCGCCCCGGACCGCCCGGTGTCCCTGGTGGGGGCGGCCGAGGCGGTGGCGCTCGACCCGCCGGAGCTGGAGGTCCTGTCCGACGAGACCGCCGGCGGCGAGCGCAGGCTCCGGCTCGCCCTGGCGTCGCCGCGCGGCGCCGAGGGGATCGTGCCGGCCGTGGACGACGCGGACGGCCGGGTGTCGGCGATCTCCGTCGAGGGGCGCGAGGTCACCCCGGCGCCGGGCCCGGACGGCGTGGTCGGCGTCCACGTGCACGCGCCGCCCGCCGATGCCCCGGTCGGGGTGGAGGTGCGGTTCACCGCCGGGGGCGGTCCGCTGGCGGTCCGGCTCGCCGACGTGGACCGGTCGCCCTCGGCCCTGGAGAGCCTGCCGGGGTACACCCCGCCGCCGCCGGACCGGTACCTCTCCCACGGCGGGGTGACGGTGACCACCGCCCACGAGCTCTGAACCGGGGCGCGGCCCGGCGGTGCCCTCAGAAGAACGACCGCCGGACCGTCTCGGCCCGCTCCATGTTCCGGGCCATCCAGCGCAGGCCCCACCACTGGACCGCCACGACCGCGGTGTAGCACGGCAGCGCGAACACGGTCAGGAGCAGCAGCGACTCGGGAGAGGAGGTGTTGGCCAGCAGGTGGGACGTGGCCGGTGCGAGCGCCGTCACCGCCGCCACCGCGAGCAGTACGGCCATCGGGTACATCTGGCCGGCCCAGGCGTGGCGCCGTACCAGCTCGCGGCTCTCCGGGACGCGCAGCAGGTGGGCCGACACCCCGACCCCGTAGGCGGCGAACACGGCGACGACGACGGGGACCAGGACCAGTCCCGCCGCGGTGACCAGCGGCCCGGACAGGCCGGAGAACAGCGCGCCCAGCACCAGCGACCAGGACGCCGCCAGGCCCAGGCTGCCCGCGCAGACCATCGCGTCGCAGCCCAGGCGCCAGCGGTCGGTGGTCCCGCGGGCCCGGAACCACACTCCGGCGTCGCGGACCACCCAGCAGGTGAGCAGAGCCAGCACCAGCGGGTACAGGGCACTGAGCACCTCTCCCTCGACGTACGGGTAGAGCCCGAACAGCAGGCCGCCCACCGCCACCAGCCACACCTCGCTGAACAGCATCACGGGGCCGATCCGGGACACGATCCGGCGCCGTGCCGCGGCGCTCCTCCCCAGGAGGGGCAGGGCGGCGCCCACCCCTATGACGGCGCCCTCCAGCAGGAGGTAACCGACCAGGACCGTGACGAAGACGACGAACCACAGGACGCTCATACGTTCTCTCCGGAGATCGGGGCGGGGGAGGGGGGCGGGGGCTCGACCGGTTTCGAGCCGAGCAGGACGTCGTCCGGACCGCGGGCGGCCGACCTGAGGATCAGGACGACGTTGGTCACCGCGAGAGAACCCAGGACCAGGGTGAACACCACGAGGGACGTCGCGACCACCGGGGCGGAGACGCCGGGGGAGAGGCCCTCGGCGACGGTGAGGTGTTCGTACACCAGCCACGGCTGGCGGCCCATCTCGCGGACGATCCACCCCAGCGCGGAGGCCGCGACCGGCAGCGGGGCGAGGACGATGAGCACCGGCAGGAACCGGCGCGCCCGGGCCAGCCGGTTCCGGAACAGCATCGGCAGGAGCACCAGCAGGGTCAGGGCCGTGAGCACGTCGCCGATGAGCAGCATGGAGTTGAGGAAGGGTTCCATCGGCCCCTCCAGCTTGTCCGGCTGGGTGGCCTCCACATAGGCCGGTGCGACGTGTCCGCTGATGAAGGTGAGCAGTCCGCCCCCGGCCGCCACGAGCACGCCCCAGCGCAGGCAGGAGGTGAAGAACTCGACATGGTCACCGCGCCGCAGGTGGTGGGCGCTGACCCCGATGACCAGCCAGGAGGCGGTCATGAACGCGGCGCCCGTGACGTGCGGCAGCGCGGTGAGCATGTGGGGGTTGGTGATGAACAGGCCGAAGTCGTCCAGGACCAGCCGGCCGTCCACCACCCGGGATCCCACCGGGTTCTGGAGGTAGGAGTTCGCGGCCAGGATCCAGAGCGCGGACACGTAGGCGGTCAGCGCCACCAGCCAGATCAGCGCGAGGTGCACCCTCTTCGGAAGGATGTGCCATCCGAAGATCCACAGCCCGAGGAACGTGGACTCCAGGAAGAAGGCCGTCATCGTCTCGAGGGCGAGGGGCGCTCCGAAGACGTCCCCCGCGAAGTGGGACAGCCCGCTCCAGCTCATCCCGAACTGGAACTCCAGGACCAGGCCCGTGACGATGCCCAGGGCGTAGTTGATCAGGTAGATCTGCCCCCAGAAACGGGTCAGCCGCTCGTCGCTCCCGCGTCCGGTGAACGTGTGCCGGGTCTGCATGACCGCCACCATGGGGACGAGCCCGAGCGTCAGGGCGACGAAGACGAAGTGCAGGTTCGTGGTCACCGCGAACTGGAGCCGCGCGAGGTCCAGCACATCCACAGTTCCCCCTGGTGGTGACGGGGCCGGGATTTCCGACCGCGGCAGCCATTCCACCGTGGAGGGCGCGGGACCGGTAGACCGGAAAGGAGCGGGCGCCCCCTACGAAAGTAGTGGTACGCCCCCATCGTTCCTTGAGGGCGGTTCGAGCAGCGCGGGTGAGTATGGCCGCGGCCGCCGGGTCGACCGGCGGCCGTCGCTTCACACGGTGAAGTCACGTTGTGGAGAGAAAGGGGTCCACCATGCAGGAATTCCAGTTCACCGACCTCGTGCGCCTTCTTCGCGAGTGCGCCGGGCAGGACGAGTCCGTCGACCTCGACGGCGACATCGGCAACGATCCCTTCGACCGCCTGGGATACGACTCCCTGGCCCTGTTCAACACGGTCTCGCGGATCGAGCGCGTGTACAAGGTGTCGATCCCCGAGGGGACCATCGATGAGACGAGCACCCCCCTCGAACTCCTGAGGACCGTCAACGAGCGCCTCCAACAGCCGGCGTAGGAGTGAGGTGCGGTGTCCCGACTCCCTGCCCCGCCTTCCGTCAGCCGTCCGACCGAGAGACCGGAGGTATCCCGGTGAAGGGCCTGGTGCTTTCCGGGGGAAGTGGAAGCCGGCTGCGGCCCTTCACTTTCTCCTTTCCCAAACAACTCATCCCGGTGGGCAACAAACCTGTTCTCCACCATTGCCTTGAGAATCTCCGCGATATCGGCGTCCGCGAGGTCGGCGTCGTCATCGGGGGGTTCGGAGAGGAGATCCGGGAGTCCGTGGGGGACGGTTCCGCGTTCGGCCTGAGGATCACCTACATTCACCAGGACGAGCCGCTGGGGCTGGCGCACTGCGTCTCCATCGCCCGCGACTTCCTCGGGGAGGACGACTTCGTCATGTACCTCGGGGACAACATCCTCGCCGACGGTGTGCACGAGACCGCGCGGATCTTCGAGGAGCAGCGCCCCCACGCGTGCGTGACGACCGCCAAGGTCGACGACCCGAGCCAGTACGGCATCGTCGAACTGGACCACGAGGGCAGGGTTTTGTCCTTCCAGGAGAAGCCCGCCGAGCCGCGGGGGGACCACGCCATCGTCGGCGTCTACTTCTTCACCTCCGTGATCCACGAGGCCGTGGCCAACATCCGGCCCAGCGCCCGGGGCGAGCTGGAGATCACGGACGCCCTCCAGTACCTGATCGAGCAGGGCGCCCTGATCCGCTCGCACGAGTACTCGGGCTTTTGGCGGGACACCGGCACCATCGACGACCTCCTGGACTGCAACCGCAGGCTCCTGGCCCCGACCCTGTTCGAGCGGTCCGGAGCGGTGGACGAGGACAGCGTCCTCACCGGCGGGGTCCGGCTGGAGGCCGGGGCCTGCGTGGTGCGCTCCCACATCGAGGGCCCGGTGATCGTCGGCGCCGGTTCGGTGATCGAGGACTCCTACGTCGGTCCGAACACCGCCGTCGGCGAGGACTGCGAGCTGACCGGCGCGGAGATCGCCGAGTCCGTCGTCCTGCGGGGCGCCCGGATCTCCGGGGCCCGGGGGATCCGGAATTCCCTGATCGGCCGCGGCGCGCAGGTGCGCGGCGGCCACACCGGTTCCCACCGACTGCTGATCGGTGACCTCTCCCGCGTCGAGGTGTCGTCATGAGGGTTCTCGTCACCGGCGGAGCCGGTTTCATCGGATCGTGTTACGTGCGTTCCCTGCTCCAGGGCGCCTACCCGGGGTTCGAGGACGCCCGCGTCACCGTCCTCGACAAGCTCACCTACGCGGGGAACCTGCGCAACCTGGACCTGGACCACCCGCGGCTCGACTTCGTCCGGGGCGACGTCTGCGACGGTGAACTCCTGCGCGGCACGGTCGCCGGGCACGACGCCGTCGTCCACTTCGCGGCCGAGTCCCACGTGGACCGGTCCATCCGGGGGGCGGCCGAGTTCGTCCGGACCAATGTGCTCGGCACCCAGGTCCTCCTGGAGGTGTGCGCGGAGCTCGGGGTGGAGCCCGTCGTCCTGGTCTCCACGGACGAGGTCTACGGCTCGATCGAGGAGGGGGACTGGACCGAGTCCAGCCCCCTGCTGCCCAACTCCCCCTACTCGGCCTCCAAGGCGGCCGGGGACCTGTTCGCACGGGCCCACCACCGGACCTTTGGGCTGGACGTGCGCGTCACCCGGTGCGCCAACAACTACGGGCCGTTCCAGCACGTGGAGAAGCTGGTGCCGCTCTTCGTGACGAACCTGCTGGCCGGGCACCCGGTCCCCCTGTACGGCAACGGCACCAACGTCCGGGAGTGGATCCACGTCTCCGACCACTGCCGGGCGATCCAGCTGGTCCTGACCGAGGGGTCGCCCGGCCGGGTCTACAACATCGGGGGGCACCCCCAGAGCAACTGGGACGTGACCCGGCGGCTCCTGGACCTGTGCGGCGCCCACCCCGACCTGGTGACCTATGTCGAGGACCGGCCCGGGCACGACGTCCGGTACGCCCTCGACGACACCCTGATCCGTGAGGAACTGGGGTACCGGGAGCAGGTGACCTTCGAACAGGGTCTCGCGGACGTCGTGCAGTGGTACAGGGACCGCCCCGACTGGTGGAAACCGCTGCTGTCGCGCCCGGTGTAGGGCGGGCCCGACGGATCAGCCCGCCTCGCGGGCCCACGGCGCCGCCGCCCCCCGTCCGGGCGGCGCCGCCGCCCTGTGCGCCCCGGCGTGCTCCGCCCGGGAGCGCCGTGACGGCGAACGGGCGGAGCCGCGCCACCGTCGGCGCGGCCCCGCCCGTCCGTGGTCCCGGGTGTGTCAGTCGTTCCCGCTCAGGAGGGGGAGGCGGGCGGCGAACCCGTCGAGCATGGCCTGGAGGGCGATCTCGTGGAACTCGTCCCCGTGGTAGCCGCCGCTCATGGCCTTGACCATGTGCGGGTACCTCGACCAGTCCACGGCGTCGCCGCTCTCGGGGGACTCGGTGCTCCCGCCCACCGGTTCGCCGAGTTCGGCGAGCACGTGGCCGATGCTGAAGGAGCGCAGCGAGTTGATGATGAGCAGCGCGTCCCGCTCGCTGATGCCGCGGTCGCTCAGGAGCCTGAGCGCGCGGTTGCCGGAGGTCAGCACCGAGGGGGTGTAGGCCGGGCGGGTGGCGATGAGGGGGACCGCCTTCGGGTGCCGGCGAAGGACCGCGTGGAGGCGCCGGATGTACTGCGCGACCAGCTCCCTCCAGTTCTGGTCCGAGTCGATCACCTCGAAGTCGACCTCGCCGTAGATCGTGTCCACCACGCCGTCGTAGAGCGCGCTCTTGTTCGGCACGTAGTGGTAGATGGTCATGGGATCGACCCCCAGTGCGGACCCGAGCTTGCGCATGGACAGCGCTTCGAGCCCGAAACGGTCGATGAAGGAGAGGGCCATCGAGGCGATGTAGGCACTGCTGAGCTGGTGGCCCTGTTTCGCCTCGCTGCGCCCCTGGTCCGCTCCGGGGTGTGATGTCATCGTCGTCCTCCGGGAAAGCCGAGACTCCGGCCGGGCCGGTGTACCGACCGGTAGGTCCCGCGATCTCGTGCTGACTTTAACACCGGCCTGAGCAGGGGTCCTGGCCGGTCAAGTCGTACCGATCTTGCTGTCCGCCACGCGGAAGCGGAATCCGGCGACCACGGCGAAGCCGACCGTGAAGAGGGCCACGACCAGGAGCCGCGGCGCCACCTCGGCCAGCCCCGCGCCGTCGAGCGTGATCGCCCGCATCGCCTCCAGGTGGTAGTAGACGGGGGTCCACTGGGCGATGGCCTGCATCCACACCGGCAGAGTGTCCGGGGAGGTGAGGGAGCCCCCGATGCCGGACATGATCATGCCGCTCATGTTCCCGAGCACCACGGCCTGGTCCATGGTCGTGAACAGGGACACCATCATCACGCTGAACGCCACGACCATCGCCACGAAGAGCAGCCCGGTCACGACCAGTGCGACGACCGACCCGGTGATGCGGTAGTCGAAGAACAGCGTGCCCAGGGCGAAGATGGCCGCCATCTGGAGGAGCTGGACGAGGTAGAGCGGCGCGACCTTGCCCAGGATGATGTCCGCCGTGGTCGCGGGACTGGCGCGCAGCCGGTCCCAGGTGCCCCAGAAGTGCTCCCGGTAGAAGAGGGTCCCCACCAGGGAGACGCTGAAGAACGCGAACATGGCCGACATCCCCGGCACCAGCTGTTCGGCCCCGCTGGCGTCGGTGTAACCCTGGCCGTGCAGCTGTGCCTGCACGGCGGGGACGACGAACGCCATCAGCGCGAGCGGCATGACGACGGTGGCGATGAGCGGTGCGGGGTCCGAGGCGAACAGCCTGCACCCGGCCCGGGCGATGGCGATGCTACGAGACGAGATCACGGGACTCCTCCTCCACGTCGAGCTCGGTTCCGGTGATGGAGAGGAAGGCGGCCTCCAGGTTGGGCCGCCGGATCTCGACCCCGGTCAGGCGGCCTCCGCGGCCGTCCAAGGAGCCGATCGCGTCCGCCGTGGCGGCCGCGGTGTCCTCGATGGTGTGCGCGGAGACCAGGGTGTCGCCCTCGACGCGCCATCCGGCCAGCTCGGGCGGGGCCCCGTCGAAGACGAGCACCACACGCGCGGCGGCGTGCTCACGGAGCACCTGCTCCAGCGGGGCGTTCGCGCGGATCCGCCCCTCGTGCAGGACGGCGATGTCCGCCTCCAGGTCCTCGAGTTCGGTCAGGTAGTGGGTGGTGTAGAGCACCGCCGTGCCCTGGGCCGCCATCTCCCGGACGATGGCGAGGATCTCGGCCCGGGAGCGTACGTCGGCCCCCACCGTGGGCTCGTCCAGGAACAGCACGTCGGGCCGGTGCAGGATGGCCATCGCCGTGTGGAGCCGGCGCTTCTGGCCGCCGGACAGCCGCTGGGCGGTCTCGTCCATCCGGTCCTCCAGGCCCAGCGCACCGGCCGCCTCCTCGGCCCGGATCGCCGCGGCGCGGCCCCGGAGCCCGGCCAGCCGGGCGAAGTACCCCAGGTTGGCCCGGACCGTGAGGGTCGGGTAGATCCCCAGCTCCTGGGGGGCCAGCCCGATGAGCCGGGCGGCCCGCCGCCGGTCCCGCAGGGCGTCGACCTCTCCGATGAACACCTTCCCGGAGTCGGCGGAGCGCAGCCCCGCGGTGATGGAGATGAGGGTCGTCTTCCCGGCCCCGTTGGAGCCCAGCAGCCCCAGGACCTGCCCGGGGCCGACGCTCAGGTCCACACCCTTCAGCACCTCGTGGCCTCCGTACGCCTTGCGGAGGCCGGTGATCTCTAACATGACGAAATCCATTTCTACGTCGTAGAGTGCTGATAACAATGTAACTCTACGCCGTAGAAAGTCAATGCGCGGGTCCGGCTCAGGACCCGCCGCGGGCGCGGTCCGCGACGGCGTCGACCAGGCGGGCCTGGCGCACGCTGTCCCGCATCGCGGCCGCCGCGGAGGACCGTCCCCGGACGGCGTCACGGAACTCGGCGAGGGTGTTCTCGAACTGCCGGTCGGGCTCCAGGACGATCTCCTCGTGTCCGCCCGAACGGCTCAGCCCGAGGACGGGCCGGTGGTCGTCGGGGGTGCTGAACTGGCGCTCGGCCCGCAAGATGCCCTCGGACCCGTGGACCTCGAAGTGGGCGCGGTAGGCGTGCTCCATCCCGAAGACCACGGAGGCCGTGGCTCCGCGGGCGGCGCGGAGAAGGGCCGCGCCCGAGACGACGACCCCCCGGGAGGTGTCCTCGCGCAGCACCGCCCCGGCCACGTCGAGGTCGGGGCCCAGCAGGTGGGAGGTGATCCGGAGGGGGTAGACACCGACGTCCAGGAGTGCCCCGGCGCCCAGTTCGGGCCGGTACCGGATGTCGTCGGAGGGCCGCGGGGGGATGGAGAAGACCGCGCTGAGCGCGCGGACCTCGCCCACCGCCCCCTCCTCCAGGAGCTCCCGGACCCGGGCCAGCTGCGCGTGGCGCAGGAAGGTGTGGTTCTCCAGCAGGACCAGGTCGAGGGAGGCGGCCAGCGACACCAGGCTCTCGGCGGCGGCCGCGTCCGGGGCGAGCGGCTTCTCGACGAGCACGTGCTTGCCGTGCAGCAGGCACCGCCGCACCCACTCCTCGTGCAGCATCACCGGGAGGGGCACATAGACGGCGTCGACGTCGTCCCGTTCCAGCAGGCGCCCGTAGCCCACCACCGGTTCCACGCCCAGTTCGCGGCCCGCCTCCCGGGCGCGCCCGCGGTCCCGGGAGGCCAGGCAGACCGCCTCCATCCCGGGGGTCGCGGCGATGGCGGGCAGGGTCCTGCGCCGTCCGATGTCGCTGTGCCCGAGAACCCCCACCCGGACCGGGGCGTGCCGGTCCGGGCCGGGGGGCGTCACAGGTCCGCCGCGGTGAGGGTGCCCGTGCGGGCCAGCAGCTCCAGGGGGCGGACCACCTCCGCGGGAGCGGGCAGCGCCTCGTTCTCCTCCCGGATACGCCGGGCCGCCTTGTACGCGGACGGGTCGTCCAGGAGCGCCGCGAGGGACCCCCGGATCTCCTCCGTCGTCGCGGACAGCCCCGACAAGGCGAGCCCGGACCCCGCCAGGGCGAACCGGCGTCCCATCTCCATGCCGTCGTCGGCCATGCCGAGCATGAGCTGGGGGAGCCCCAGCGCGGCGGCGGTCATCATCGGGTTGACGCTGCCCTGGTGGGCGATCAGGCCGCAGGTGGGGAGCAGCAGTTTCAGCGGGAAGTCCGTCAGGACGCGCACCCGGCCCGGAAGGTCGTCGAGCGAGTGGACCGCCTCGGGCGGGCCGGTGAACACGACCTCCACGTCCAGGTCGGCCGCGGCCTCCAGCAGCCGGGGGAAGACGGGCGCGCCGTTGCCGAAGATGTTGTGGGTCCCCCGGCTCCACAGCAGGCAGAGCCGCCGCGGGTCCGGCTCCTCCAGCAGCCAGGGCTCCATCCGCCCCGGCCCGTTGTAGGGCACGTAACGCATGGGGATGTGCAGGGCGTCCCCGTGGTCGATCCCCACCGAAGGCGGGGTCGAGTCGATCACGTACCCGATCGGCGGACGGGCCTGAGCCACGCCGTGCCGGGCCAGGGCCCCGGTCCGGTCGGGCACACAGGACTCGACGGCGCCGAACATGCCCGGACCGTGGTACACGCAGGGCACCCCCGCCACTGCGGCCGCGAGCACGCCCTCCGACCCCAGGAGGTCGTGGACGACCAGGTCGGGGCGCCAATCGCGGGCGAACCCGGCGGCCGCGTCGAAGCGCCGGTCGATGACCTCGTGGCAGGCCTCCTCCAGGCGGGCGCCCTCCCGGTCCGCGTCGTACAGCCGGAAGTCCACGACGGGCTCGCCGGTCTCCGGGTGCAGGACGGGGGAGTCGTCGAGCGGACCGGAGGCCCTGGCCGTCTCCCCGTACCGCTCCATGCGCTCCATCTTCATCACGTCGTAGCTCTCGAAGAGGGGCACGGGCACGAGTCCGCCCTGGGTCACCGCCCTCACCTGGGAGGGGGCGCAGACCACCCGGACCTCGTGGCCCGCGGCCTCCAGCGCCCAGCCCAGGGGGATGATGCAGTTGTAGACCCCCAGCCAGTCGCTGACGGTGAACATCACTTTCATACGGCTCTCCCTGAATAGGTCGGGCGCCTGTGGGTCCGGAGCCCGTCGGTGGTGGGGTGCGCCCGGCCGGACGCACCCAGGGCGGACCGCCACAGGGCGGTCAGCGAATCTCGCGGGGCGTGCTCCGGGGACCAGCCCAGGACCTCCCGCGCCGCGGTCGCGTCCACGCAGAACCACGGCGACCCCGCCGTGCGGGCCGTGTGCTCCACCTCCACCACGCGGAGGGGGACCCCGCTCAGCTCGATGAGGTCCCGGACCAGGTCCCGGACGCCCAGGACCTCGCCCCGGCCGATGTTCAGCACCCGCCTGCGGTCCAGCGGCACGGAGACCGCCCGGGCCGCCGCCGAGGCTACGTCGCGGACGTCCACGAAGTCGCGCCGGGAGTCCAGCCGGTTGAGCTTCAGCTCCCGGGGGCCGTCCCCCGCAGTGCGGACCAGTGCGTCGGCGACCCGGCCCAGCAGGGCCGTGGAGGGGGTGCCGGGGCCGTAGACGTTGGCGACCCGCAGCACCACGGCGTCGACGGCGCCCCATCGCGCGGCGGTCAGAACCCGTTCGGTCCCGGCGGCCTTGGCCTGCCCGTAGTCGGTGTCGGGCCGGGTCGGGACCTCCTCGCCGACGGGCTCCCCGCCGGGGGCGGGACCGTACTCCAGGACCGACCCCAGGTGCACGAGCCTCGGTGCCCAGGGCAGGCGCGCGACCGCGTCCACGACCCGGTCGGTGAGGGCGACGTTGGCGCCGACCAGCTCGGCCGGGTCCTCCGTGAAGACCCGGCCGGCCGCGTTGACGATGAAGTCGGGCCGCTCCTCCCAGAAGAGGTCGATCAGCGCCTCCGGGGCGAGGTTGACGTCGAGGACGACGCTGCGGACCGGCAGGGTGCGGCCGGGGCGCCGCAGCACGCCCAGGACGTCCTGTCCGGCCCCGGCGAGCGCGTCCGCGATCGCCCCGCCCAGGAAGCCCCCGGCGCCGAGGACGACGCCCTTGCCCGCCGGCCTCAGAGGAGGGAGTGCAGGCAGGCGAGCAGGCACCTCATCTCCACGTTGAGGTAGTTCTCGTGCTGTACCAGGTCGGCCAGCTGCCGCACGGTCGTCCATGTGTAGCCTTCCGGGAGGTGAGAGGGGATGTCGTCGCCTGTGTCGACGACCATGTAGTTGTTCTCCGCGTGGTAGAAGCGCCCTCCTTCTTCGGAGTGCACCGCGTCGAAGCGGATCCGCTCCGGTGGAGCGCCGAGCACGTAGTCGAGGAACGGCGGCCGGTCGGGGGAGGCCCCGTCCGCGTAGTTCGCCGGAGTGCACTGGAGGCTGGGGGCCAGCTCGACCACGTCCATCGATCCCGCGCCGCTGCGGGCCTGCACCAGAACGTGCAGGACCCCGTCGACCCGTTTCGTGAGCAGCGCGAGCAGCCCCCGGTTGACGGGGGCCAGCAGCGGCTGGGACCACGACCTGACCTCACGGCCCTCCGCCTCGACGTCCACCCCGATCACCGAGAAGTAGCGCTCCTCGACGTGGCTGATCCGCTCGGGTGTGCGCACCCAGTGGTCGACCCGGTTCAGCGGTGTGAGCGTCCGGGACAGGGTGCGGCTGGACTTCTCGTCGAAGAACCACGTCGTCAGGGTGGGGCCGTCGGCGGAGGACACCGGGAGGCCGGGCAGCATGGACCGCAGCAGGGCGCCCCGGTAGGTGTCCTCGTTCAGCAGGGACGGGCGGTCGGTCGGCGCGCGGAACGGGATCGTCGACAGCACGCTCCGGATGTCCATGTTGAGCATGTTCCGGAGCGGCAGCAGCTCGTGCAGCTGGCCGAGCGTCAACCAGCAGAAGCCCTCCCGGAGGGGGACGTCCTCCCGGGTCTCCACCACCATGTTCCGGTTGCGCTTGTGCAGGAACCACGAGCCCTGCTCGGACTGGAGGGAGTCCAGGAGCACCCGCCCGCGCTCGTCGCCGACGAAGTACTCCAGATAGGCGGTGGCAGCGCCCCGGTGGGCCCGCGTGTAGTTGCTCCGGGTGGCCTGCACCGTGGGCGAGAGCTGGACGCCGTTGATGTTCCCCGGTTCCATCTTCGTCTGGACCAGGCAGTGCAGGACCCCGTCGAACTCCTTGACCAGCAGGCCGAGGACACCGATCTCGGGCTGCACGATGATGGGCTGGCGCCAGAGGGGGACCGACCGGTGCCGGGTCGACACCTCCAGGCCCTCCACCGTGTAGAAGCGCCCGCTGGTGTGCTTGAGGTCGCCGGTCTCGGGGTCCGTGGTCCAGCCGGCCAGCCCGTCGAGGGGGGCGCGCTTGACCGAGTGACGGTCCCGCCTCCCCACCTCCGCGAACCACTGGTGGAACCACTCCAGGGTCACCGACGCACCCTCCACCACCGAGGCTGACTCGCTGAAGCGGCGGGCGTCGTGTTCGCGGATCCCCTGCGGCGCTGGCCGGGTGCGTGTGTACGACAACGGCGTGCACCTTTCACGGTCGGGCGGACATGCCATGGATCCGCCCACGCTGGGCCATGCGGCTCGAGTCCTGCTGGACTCCCTTTCGCATGGGCGGGCCCGCGGCCGCCCTCCGAAGTCCCCTCGAGCGGGTTCCGAGGCCCCGTGCCTAGGTTCTGCGGAGTGTCCTGACAGCCGCCGATCATGTGGAAGGGCGTCCAGATGAAACGCCGTGTCGTCATCACCGGACTGGGGGTCGTCGCCCCGGGGGACCCGGGGGTCGAGCCGTTCTGGGAACGGATCAGCGAGGGTCGACCGGCCACGAGGAGGCTGACCCACTTCGATCCGACCCCCTACCGCTCGCAGATCGCCGCGGAGGTCGACTTCGACCCGGTGCGCGAGGGCCTGTCCGCCCGGGAGATCCGGCGGATGGACCGCTCGGTGCAGTTCGCGATGGTGAGCACCCGCGAAGCGCTCGCGGACAGCGGGCTCCCCACCGGGGGGACCCCGGAGCGGACGGGCGTGAGCATGGGCACGGCGGTGGGCGCCACCATCCGGCTCGACGAGGAGTACCGGGTCCTGAGCGACGAGGGCCGCACCTGGCTGGTCGACCCCTCCTACGCGGTGCCGCACATGTACGACCACACCGTGCCCAGCGCCATGGCCAAGGAGGTCGCGTGGGAGGTCGGGGCGGAGGGCCCGGTGGGCGTGATCTCCACCGGGTGCACCTCCGGTATCGACTCCGTGGCCCACGCCTTCGAGCTCATCGAGGAGGGCACGGCCGACGTCATGGTCTCCGGGGCCGCCGACGCCCCGCTCTCACCCATCACCTACGCGTGCTTCGACGCGATCCGGGCCACGTCCAGCCGCAACGACGATCCCGGCCGGGCGCTGCGGCCCTTCGACCTGACCAGGGACGGGTTCGTTCTGGGCGAGGGCGGCGCCGTGCTCGTCCTGGAGGAGTACGAGCACGCGGTCCGGCGGGGCGCGCGGGTGTACGCCGAGATCCTCTCCTGCGCCTCGCGGGCCAACGCCCACCACATGACCGGGCTGCGCCCGGACGGGGCGGAGCTGGCGCAGGCGGCCCGGAGCGCGATGGCCGGTGCCGGGGTGGCCCCCTCGGACATCGACTACATCAACGCCCACGGCACCTCCACCAAGCAGAACGACCGGCACGAGACGGCCGCCGTCAAGGCGGCCTTCGGGGAGAGCGCCCACGAGGTCCCCATCAGCTCGATCAAGGCCGTCACGGGGCACTCCCTCGGCGGGATCGGTTCGATCGAGATCGCCGCGTGCGCCCTGGCCCTGGACCGGGGGGTCATCCCCCCGAC
This sequence comes from Nocardiopsis protaetiae, assembly GCF_045446735.1. Lineage (NCBI taxonomy): Bacteria > Bacillati > Actinomycetota > Actinomycetes > Streptosporangiales > Nocardiopsidaceae > Nocardiopsis > Nocardiopsis protaetiae. Next base: position 3,156 of record NZ_JBJJBV010000148.1, on the reverse strand, counting down.
GGCCAACCTCGAGGAACCGGACCCCGAACTCGATCTGGACTACGTGCCACTGACCGCACGCGAACGCCGCCTGGACGTCGTGATGACCCTCGGGAGCGGCTTCGGCGGCTTCCAGAGCGCGATGGTCCTGGCCCGCCCCGACCGGAGGAACCGATGAGAGCCGTCGTCACCGGCCTGGGGGCCGTGTCGCCCGTCGCCACGGGCGTCGAACAGCACTGGAGCGGAGTCCTGGAGGGGCGCGGTGCCATCGGCCCCATCACACGGTTCGACGCCTCCGCCTACCCCGTCCGTGCGGCCGGGGAGATCACGGACTTCGACGCCGCCGAGCACGTCTCCGGCAGGCTCATCCCGCAGACCGACCGCGTCACGCGGCTGACGCTCGCCGCCGCGGACTGGGCCCTGGCCGCGGCGGGTGTGGACATGCGCGAGCGGGACCCCTTCGACACGAGCGTGGTCCTGGCCAACTCGATCGGCGGATTCGAGTTCGGGCAGAAGGAGCTGGAGAACCTGTGGGGGAGCGGCCCCGACCACGTCAGCGCCTACCAGTCCTTCGCCTGGTTCTACGCGGTCAACACCGGCCAGGTGTCCATCCGCCACGGCATGCGCGGCCCGGTCAGCGTGGTGGTGAGCGACAACGCCGGGGGCCTGGACGCCCTGGGCAAGGCCCGCCGGAACATCCGCCGGGGGACCGGGCTGGTCGTCAGCGGCGGGATGGAGGCGCCCCTGTGCCCCTGGGGGGTGGCCGCCCTGTCGGCGGACCCCGGCCTCAGCCGCGCGACCGACCCGGAGCGGGCCTTCCTGCCGTTCTCCGCGGAGGCCGGCGGATACGTCATGGGCGAGGGCGGGGCCGTGCTGGTCGTGGAGAGCGAGCAGGGGGCCCGGGACCGGGGCGCACGGCCCCTCGGTGAGATCGCGGGCCACCACCAGACCTTCGACCCCGCCCCGGAGAGCGGGCGCGGTACCCGCCTGGAGGCGGCCGTCCGGGGGGCCCTGGCCGACGCCGGACTGGAACCCGGCGCCATCGACGCCGTCTACGCGGACGCCTCGGGCGTGCCCGAGGCCGACCGCGAGGAATCGCGCGCCCTGGAGGCCGTGTTCGGTGCGCGCGGGGTGCCGGTCACCGCGCCCAAGACCATGACGGGCCGACTGAACTCGGGGGGCGGCGCCCTGGACGCCGCCATGGCGCTCCTCTCCATCCGGGACGGGGTCCTGCCCCCGACGGCCAAGGGTGTTGCGGCGGCGGAGGAGCACGCCCTCGACCTCGTCACCGGCCAGCCGCGGGAGTTGGAGGTCCGCAACGTGCTGGTGCTCGCCAGGGGGCACGGGGGGTTCAACTCCGCGATGGTCCTGACGAAGAGCGGCCGATGACGGAGACCGGGAGCAGGACGGCGGCGGAGGTGTCGGACTGGGTCCTGTGCCGTGCCTGCAAGCGCATCCTCCTGGGCCGCCGTTTCCGCCGCGGCCTGCGGGTCTGCGGCGAGTGCGGCCACCATGAGATGCTGACCGCGCCCCAGCGCGTCGAGATGCTCTTCGACGAGGGGAGCGTGCGCCCCCTGGAGATCCGGGCCGACTCCGGGGACCCGCTGGGATTCACCGACTCGGTCCCCTACCCGCTCCGGCGGGAGCGGGCCCGGGAGGCGACCGGCCTGGACGACGCGGCGGTGTGCGTGCGCGGCAGGATCCGGGGCAGGCCCGCGGTGGCCGTGGTCATGGACTTCGGCTTCCTCGGGGGCAGCCTCGGCTCCGCGGTCGGCGACCTCGTCGTCGGGGCCGCGCGGGTGGCCCTGGAGGAACGCACCCCCCTGCTGCTGGTCACGGCCTCGGGCGGGGCGCGGATGCAGGAGGGGGCCCTGGCCCTCATGCAGATGGCCCGGACGAGCCGGGCCATGGGCGAGCTGGACGAGGCGGGGATCCTCACGATCTCCCTCGTCACCGATCCGACCTACGGCGGTGTCGCCGCTTCCTTCGCCACCCAGAGCGACGTCATCATCGCGGAGTCCGGGGCCCGGCTGGGATTCGCCGGACCCCGGGTGATCGAGCAGACCATCGGCGAGAGCCTGCCCCCCGGGTTCCAGACGGCCGGGTTCCTCCTGGAGAAGGGCATGGTCGACGCCGTCCGGGACCGCTCCGAGCTGAAGGCGACCCTGGCGGGGCTGCTGGCCGCGGGAGATCCGGCCGAGGCCTCCCGGCGCCCCCTCCGCGCCGACGCCGCCGCGGGGACCGGGGACGGGCCGCGCTTCCTGGCGGAGGACCCCGGCGAACTGCCGGAGGCCGACCCCTGGGACGCGGTGCGCCTGGCCCGGGAGGTGGGCCGCCCCACCTTCCTGGACTACACCGGCGCGATCCTGGAGGAGTTCCTGGAACTGCGGGGCGACCGGGTGTCCGGCGACTGCCCGGCCGTGGTGGGCGGGCTCGGCCGCATCGGCGACACCCGCCTGGTGGTCGTCGGCCACCAGAAGGGGCACACGGCGGCCGAGCTCAACCGGCGGAACTTCGGCATGGCCTCGCCCGCCGGGCACCGGAAGGCGGTCCGCCTCTTCCGGCTCGCCGCCAAGCTGGGGCTGCCGGTGCTCACCCTCGTGGACACCCCCGGCGCCTTCCCCGGAAGGGAGGCCGAGGAGCAGGGCCAGTCCTTCGCCATCGCCGACAGCATCCGGGTCATGGCGGGCCTGCCCGTCCCCACGGTCAGCGTGGTCACCGGCGAGGGCGGCAGCGGCGGGGCGCTCGCCCTGGCCACCGCCGACCGGGTCCTGATCTGCTCCAACGCCGTGTACTCGGTGATCAGCCCCGAAGGCTGCGCCTCGATCCTGTGGAAGGACGCGGGGCGGGCCCCGGACGCCGCAGCCGCCCTGCGGCTCGACGCGCGGAGCCTCCTGGACCGGGGCGTGGTCGACGCGGTGGTGCTCGAACCCGAGGGCGGGGCGCACCGCGCCCCCGCCGAGGCCGCCGCGCGGCTGCGGGAATCGGTCGCCACCGTGCTCGCGGAACTGGCGGAGGCGGACCCGGCCCGGATCGTCCACGAGCGCCGCGAGCGCTTCCAACGTTTTGGCACCCAGTCGCCGTCCACACGGCCAACCCGGTGAGGAGTCGATCATGACGGATGTGTCCGTGGAGAACCGCGCTCTCGACGACCTGGTCCGCGCGGTGGCCGAACTC